>DATJAY010000028.1 GCA_035515795.1 Candidatus Acidiferrales bacterium
AACCCATTATAGAAATCAATCCAAAATTCTATGAATAGATTTTGAACAACCCCCTTAATAATTCTAATGAAATTATGACAAAAAAGAGATGTTTTTCTTCATAACTCTCTAAGATAATGACTCTTACTTATTACCCATCAAGAACACCGTTCACAGAGCATCAGCCTTCTAAGCTGAGGGTTGCGTGTTCGAGTCACGCACGGCGCACTAAAACCGAAGCCAAAACCGGCTGAATTCCAATAAAATTTATGATGTGATGTTTAGACATTTGAAGATGAAGGATTATCTTGCGTTCGTGGTGCTCGTATGCATGGGCTACCTATACGCTGTCGCGCAAAAATATTTTATCCCAGAAAATGTCCTTATGAGAACGGTTTCGTTACTCATCGTTTCAATTGTCCTTTTCATCGTCTTCTTTTTTATTGTTGACCCCGCTCAGCCCGCAAAGCTAAGCCGGACATTGAGTCTGATTCTGGGATTTGTAGTTGGGTTGATAATCCTCGTTCAGCATTATGTTATCACATACACGCCATCTCTCAAAAATCTAATAGTATTGGCAATTTCAATTGTCGTTCCTTTCATAAGCGGACCGCTCTACGGGATTCTGAATAATTTGAAAAGGAAAAACCGGGCCGCATAATAGCAGCGCAGCCCAGAGTTGACATTCACTTCCGAAAGCCTTAACATAACTCCGATTATTTTTTTGAGATTTGAAATTACAATAGCTCAAGCGTTTCCCACTTCTTATAGAGAGGAGAGTGATCAACAATGAACCAATTCCTACCCATCCTTTTTATGAGCCTCACGATTCTTTTCCCGGCCCGTTCAGTCGATGAATTTCCCACATTACAGCTTGGCTCTGCGGCACCCGACTTCAATCTCACAGGTGTCGACGGGCACAACTATACGCTCAAGGATTTTGCAGATGCAAAGATCCTTGTCGCAGTCTTCACCTGCAACCACTGCCCCACGGCCCAGTATTACCAGGGACGCATCAAGCAGATCGTGACCGACTACAAGAGCAAAGGCGTCGCGCTTGTCGCTATCATGCCGAACGACCCAAGGTCTGTCCGTCTCGATGAGCTAGGCTGGACCGATGTCGGCGATTCTTTTGACGAGATGAAAATCCGAGCGAAGGACCAGGAGTTCAACTTTCCATATCTGTATGATGGTGAAACGGAAAGCGTCTCGCGAGCCTATGGCCCGGTTGCAACGCCGCACGTGTTCGTGTTCGACGCCAACAGGAAGCTGCGCTACGTCGGAGCAATCGACAATTCACAGCGCATTGAACATGTGACGAAAAATTATTTGCGTGACGCTCTGGACGCCCTTCTTGCCGGCAGGGAACCACCTGTCGCAGAAACGAAAGCCATCGGCTGTTCAATCAAATGGGCAGGCAAGGAGGAATCGGTGAAGGAATATCTGGAGAAGTTAGACGAAGAACCTGTCTCTCTTTCTAAGGCTGACACGGCGATGTTACACACTCTGAGGAAGAATGATTCCGGTAAATTCCGGCTGATAAATTTCTGGGCGACATGGTGCCCGCCCTGTGTCGCGGAATTTGACGACTTCGTCACCGTGAACAGAATGTACCGGCACCGCGACTTCGAGCTGGTGACTGTTTCAATCAATGCACCTGATGAAGAGAACGAAGTACTGGAGTTTCTCAAGAAGGAACATGCTTCGAACCGTAATCTCATTTTCGCGTCGAACGACACCGACCAGTTAATGAGTGCATTCGATCCGCAATGGCAGGGAGCGGTGCCTTACACAGTTCTTCTGGATCCGGATGGAAATGTTATTTACCGCGAAGTAGGGAGCGTCGACATACTTGCAGTCAAACGGGCTATCCAGAAAGGGATGAACGAACGCAGACCATGGTAAAGGAAGAAGAATGAGACTTCATGCAAATAATTGGGCCATCTGGGCAATGTTAGCGATGCAGGGACTCCAGGCACAACAACCCCGTTACGTGACGGTAAAGATCAGCGACGGAATACTAGAGGGAATTGTCAGCCCTGACGGCAAAGTAAAGACATTCAAAGGAATTCCGTATGCCGCACCGCCTGTGGGCCGGCAACGTTGGAAACCTCCTCAGGCAGTGGTGCCGTGGATGGGAATCCGAAAAGCTGTCGACTTTGGTCCGCGTCCAATGCAGGGACGCATATACAATGATATGGTTTTCAACGACTCCGGGCCTGGTGAAGACTGTCTCTATCTTAACATTTGGATTCCTGAAGCAAACCGACCTAAAGGCAAACTCCCCGTGATGGTTTGGATATATGGCGGAGGTTTCGTCGCCGGCTGTACTTCAGAACCACGCCAGGACGGCAGCAACCTTTGCAAGAAGGGCGTCATCGTTGTGAGCTTCAACTACAGGCTGGGAGTATTTGGTTTTCTCGCACTCCCTGAGCTCAGCAAGGAATCAAGATACAATTCATCGGGAAACTATGGACTGCTTGACCAGGTTGCCGCACTGAAGTGGGTCAAGAATAATATTGAAGCATTCGGAGGCGATGCTGATGATGTGACAATCTTCGGTGAATCAGCTGGTTCGTTCTCAGTCAGTGCACTCATGGCATCGCCTCTGTCGAAAGGACTCTTCCGCGGAGCGATCGGCGAGAGTGGTGCATTCTTTGGAAAGACTCTCCACCTTGTGTCACGCGATAGCGCCGAAAAAGCCGGAGTGGAATTTGTGAAGTCTGCATTTAGAACGACTTCGCTTGAAAAGCTGCGCGCTATCCCGGCTCAGGAAATTCTTAATGCAGCATTGAAACTTCCGCATGAATATTTCTCGCAAGATGTCGATGGTTATTTCCTCCCTGAATTTTGTGATTCGATATGCGCCGCCGGCAAGCAAAGCCATATTGCACTTTTGGCCGGGTGGAACAAAGACGAAGGAAACTTTAGAACATTCTTCAATGGAGGTCAGCCCACCCGCGACAATTACATCAGGCTTGCCGACTCAATGTTTGGGAACAACGCAAACAAATTCATGCAGCTCTATCCCGCGGAGAACGATTCCGAGGCAAGACGATCTGCGAGCGACTACGATGGCGATAGGTTCATCGCATATTCGACATGGAAGTGGCTCGAACTGCAGCACAAGACGGGGGGATCTCCGGTTTACAGGTACGAGTTCGATCAGCCGCTCCCTCCTCCTTTAAATACAACGCCGCACGCTTCCGACATTATGTTTGTGTTTCAAGTACTTTCATCGAGAAATCTCCCGTGGACACGGGATGATTACAATGTGTCAGAATTGATGGCTTCATACTGGACCAACTTCGCAAAGACAGGTGATCCAAACGGCCCCGGCTTACCAGTCTGGCCAATGTATGACAGCAATAACGGTTATCAGGTGATGCATCTTGAAGAGAATTCGGCCGCCGCTCCGGACAATCACCGGATGCGGTACGAGTTTCTCGACTCGCTTCGGGCAATGCCATAGATACGTATCAATCCGGCGTCAAGAGGCACATATGAGGGGATCATCACGCCGCGGAGTTCATCGTACTTCGTACGGCATCTAAGTGTCGGCATGTGCCTCGAAGTAGCCAACGCTGCCGGCATCCGAGGTTTATCAAGCCCGTCAAAAAAACTACCCCAGTGTCACTTCAACTATATGTTCTGTTCCCGCGGGAAACACAGGAATTGTCTTCGCCTCTTTTCCGTCTACTAATAATTTCTTGACCCCTTTCGAGACCTTATTGGGATTCGAGACAACTATCGTGTAATCAGCTCCGCGGAACTTTCTTTCGACAGTAAATCCTTCCCAGCTTTTCGGAATGCAAGGATCGACAACTAAACCGTCATAGTCAGGCCTGATGCCAAGGATGTACTGGGATATGGCATAGAAGTTCCATGCAGCTGTTCCAGTGAGCCATGAATTCTTCGCCTCACCGGGTCTAAACGCATCCTTTCCCGCGACCATCTGTGCATAGACATACGGTTCAGTCTTGTGGAGATCGCTGATCTCCTCAAGATAGGACGGAGCGATTTTGCTGTAGTACTCGAACGCCCTGTCTCCGTTGCCGACCATCGTCTCGCCGATCATTATCCAGGGATTGTTATGGCAGAACACCCCGGCATTTTCTTTGTATCCTTTCGGGTATGAAGAGATCTCTCCATACTCGATGAAATATTTTGTGAATGCCGGATTGTTCAATACGATTCCGAACGGGCAATCAAGATATTTCTTGACGGACTCCAGCGCGGTTTTCGCCCTTCCGTCATCCAGGCCGACGCCGGCCATCACACACAAACCGTTAGATTCGATGAAGATTTTGCCTTCTTCGTTTTCCTTGCTGCCGACTTTCTTTCCGAAGAAATCGTATGCGCGGACAAACCACTCGCCATCCCATCCGTGCTGGTCGACGGCTTTTTTCATCGCCTCGACATGCTTCTTTGCTTCGTCTGCTTCTGAATTCTTTCCAAGATGTCGAAGAATTTTTCCGAATTCTCCTCCATACAAAATCAACATTCCACCAATGAAAACTGATTCGGCCTGACCGCCTGTGCGGTTCTCCGTTGTCTGGTACGATTCATCAGGATTGTTGGAAAAACAATTCAAGTTGAGGCAGTCGTTCCAATCTGCGCGGCCAATCAGCGGAAGCTTGTGAGGGCCAAGATTGTTAACGACGTGATGGAACGAGCGGTTGAGGTGATCCAGCAGCGGTGCTGCTTTCGAAGCATCGCTGTTGTAAGGAACTTTTTCATCGAGAATGGACCAGTCTCCTGTTTCCTTCAAGTAAGCGGCGGTCCCGAAAATGAGCCACAGCGGATCGTCGTTGAAATTGCCGCCGATTTCGTTATTCCCTTTTTTCGTGAGAGGCTGATATTGATGGTACGCACCTCCATCCTCAAGCTGCGTCGCGGCCAAGTCGAGTATCCGTTCTTTAGCCCGTTCCGGAGTCTGGTGAACAAACCCAACAAGATCCTGATTGGAGTCGCGGAACCCAAGACCGCGTCCGATGCCCGACTCGAAATACGATGCGCTGCGGGACATGCAGAAAGTGATCATGCACTGGTATTGATTCCAGATGTTGACCATTCTGTTAAGCTTGTCGTCCTTACTTTCAATGACGAAGCGCGAAACAAGATTGTCCCAATATGTCTTGAGCTCGTCAAAAAGTTTCTGAACTTTTGCGGGTGTGGACACCGCATCGATCATCGCAAGTGCCATCTTCTTGTTGATCACGCCTTTCGATTCAAACTTTTCCTCCTGAGGATTCTCCACGTAACCCAGAAGAAACACAAACTCTTTCTCTTCTCCAGGATTCAAACTCACTTCGAGGCAATGCGACGCGATAGGCGACCAGCCGTGCGCTTCTGAATTACGAGACCTCCCTTCCATTACCGCGTCCGGATTCCCAAAACCGTTGTACAGCCCCATGAAAGTTTCGCGGTCGGTGTCAAATCCGGCTACCGGAGAATTCACAGAATAAAAAGCGTAGTGGTTCCTCCGTTCTTTATACTCCGTTTTGTGGTAAATAACTGAGCCCACCACCTCAACTTCTCCGGTCGAGAAATTACGCTGGAAATTTGTCATATCGTCCAGCGCGTTCCATAGACACCATTCGACAAAGGAAAATACTTTGAACTTCTTTGCAGACTTCCCGTGGTTCGTGAGTCTCATCTTTTGCACTTCGCCCCAGAAATTCACAGGGACAAAATATAGAACTTCGGCTTCGAGATCGTTTCTCTTTCCTTTAACGATCGTGTATCCCAACCCATGACGGCACTCATAAGAATCGAGTTCGGTCTTCACCGGCTTCCAGCCTGGCGACCAGATGGTGTCACCATCCTTGACATAAAAATATTTCCCGCCCTCGTCTATGGGAACGTTATTGTATCTAAAGCGTGTAATCCGTCTGAGCCTGGCGTCTTTAAAAAAGCTGTAGCCGCCTGCAGTATTTGAAATGATGGAGAAAAACTCCTGACTACCCAAGTAATTTATCCACGGATAGGGTGTGCGGGGATTGGTGATCACATATTCCCTCGCCTTGTCGTCAAAGAAACCGTATTTCATGTTCTCTCTTTGCCTTTAGTTGCGGAAAAACTGTTCTTGTCCTGGACGTCCAAAAGAGTCTTTCGGGGTATACCTGGATCGCCCAACACAGCGCCAACCGCTTAAGCTATTATTATTTTCCCTTTTTTTCCAGTCTTATGTTCTGTTAGCGCTATCAACAATTAACAAAAAAAAGGCCCGACGTAGATTAATGTCGAGCCCTTGTTGCCATCAACAGGAGGTGGAGAGAAAAACTTTAATAGGTAACCGTAACGGTCCAAGTACCAGAGTAGCTGCCCGGAGTCTGACCTCCTGGAAGTGTGGATAATGATCCACCGAGCCAGAAATAGTAGTTGCCTGCAGAGCCAGACGTTCCGCTCAAAGTGACCGTTCCGCCAGAAGTGACCGCCGTCGAGCTTAATTGGTTCGATGATGAATTGGAACCATAAACACTCGGCGTAAATGTAATATTGGTTGCTCCGGCCTTTATTAGAGGATCATTGGCGTCGTATGTCACATGTATTAGCTGCCCGCCGTTTCCAGTCAACGTAATCATTGCTATGTTTCCCGGGCTTGAACCCACCGTGGCGCTTTGGGCATTCAATGAACCCGGGGTTGTCCCAGCGACGATAGTTCCAAAGTTCTCTTGTCCTGTCACTGCCGTGCTCAATCCTTGTATCACGCTGGCACTCAGGGGGACACTCGCACTTGCATTATTTTGAGCAAATGAGATCTCAAAGGTGCCAATGACAATCGCCGCGACAATCACTAACTTTTTCATAAGCAGCCTCCCGAAGATTTCTCTGGTATTGAAAATTTTTGATTCAAATATTTCTGTGTTCGAATTTCTTTTTCTGTGGTATGTCTTCAAATTCTTTTTCATAACTACCTTGTGAACAACAAGACTCGTGCCGGAAACATAGTCAAATTTTGAAAGGAAAACGGATCCTTTTTGAGAAGCGAGACACTCGGTTACGATTTCGTAACCGAGTAATTCTCAATGCGTGTATCCGGTTGGGACACAGCGATTAGAGAACGCACAGCCGTCATCAAAATGTGTCGTCGCTTCTAACCCTATCCGGCATAATGCGTCGAAAATCATAACCGAGTTGTGGAAACGTGAAAAGACAAAATGCGCTGGTTGGAACTAATCTCAATCAGTTCTTTTTGGCTACTGATCGTGGAGGACAATCTTATGGGGCGGCACCCTGTCAAAGGATTTGCCTGGCATTGATGCTCTTTTTTATTTTCACAGCAGTATGTGAAGCGGCCGGGAATAAGTCTATCACTGGTTTTCTAAGCGCAAGAACTCCTTGCGGCGGAAAATAGCCTAAATTTCACATTTGCTTCACGCCTTCTTAACATTTGCTTCATTAATTACGTATGCTAATCATAGAGATAATTGATGAAAGAAGTGTTCGGAATAATTACAGGCATTGGACTAACGTACTACATCAGCCTGGTTGTCGCGACGGTTTTCAAGCTCTTTGTTTCTCGCCGCCGGCATGAACGTTCGCATATCGGCAATTTTCTCCCTCCGATATCCGTTCTTAAACCCGTGACCGGCGTCGACGGGAATCTCCGCAATAATCTTCTTTCATTTATAAACCAGGATTATCCTGAATTCGAGATCATCGTCGGTGTTCAATCATCAAACGACCCCGCAATCAAGCTCGTCGGGCAGCTTAAACAGGAATTCCCCTCGAAAAATATTCACATCATAATTAGCAACCAAACGCTCGGCTACAATCCGAAGATCAACAATCTTTACGGCATGATTTCCCGCGCCAAATATGATTATGCCATAATCAGCGACAGCAACGTCATTGTTGGGAGAGATTACTTACGCTCCAACATAAGTTACTTCGAAGACAGAGAAGTAGGACTCGTGACGAATCTGATAAAGGGGATTGGCGGCGAAAGCGTCGGGGCCCTTTTTGAAAATCTGCATCTTAACTCTTTCGTAATTGGAAACGTGAGCCTTCTCGATCTCTTCCAAAGAAAAATCGTCGTTGGCAAGTCTATCTTCTTCAGGAGATCGCAGTTCGAACGGTTAGGCGGACTATGGGAACTGAGAAATTATCTCGCGGAAGATTACCTAATGGGAAAACTCTACAAGGAGAATGGATACAAGGTCGTAGTGGCACCGAATTTAGTATGCACTACTAATCATTCCTGGACAATCAAGCGATTCATCAACAGGCACACGCGATGGGCACAGCTAAGATGGAACTTAAACAAGACTGCTTACATCTCCGAGCTTTTATTTAACTTTCCACTCTTATCTTTGATTTTCGCAATCGCATGCGGATTCTCTTATGAATCTTCCATGATCGCCGCGCTTTGCTGGGCGGCTAAAGTTATGGGCGACTCGTTGATGAATTCCCTCCTGAAAACCGGGCTTGGAGTGAGACATTGCTTAGCCGCGCCGTTCAAGGATTTGCTGATAGGGTTTCTCTGGATCGTCCCAATAGTGAACAGGAGAACAAGCTGGCGTGGCACACCAGTGAGGATCGCACGCAACACGCTGCTTCTTCCGACGAACTAAATAATAAATTGTGGATTTTCAATCCCCCGCCTTACCGTCAGGACAGGCTTGAACATAAGCCAAGCATCGCCTGGCTTGCCAATCAAGAGCTCGTCTAACCCCCAACAAGTTCATCAATTGCAATGCTTCCATTCTTCGGAAGTTTAGTGAATCCGTTCTCAGCAATTTCGAGCAATAACCCCTTACGCCTGCTTTTCTCAAGCCAGCGCGGGAAATCCGAGGTGGGTACCATGTTTACGGCACAATCATTTTCAAAAAGATAGTCCCTGTTTTTTTCTTCATGCGCTCCGATTGGCGGAAGGAACACAAGCGGTATCCCCAACGCCGCATAAAATACCATCTCGCTGGGCTTGGTAATCATCACATCGGTCGACTTTAATGCCGCATTGAATTCGTCAAAAGCGGCAAATACATCTTCATGGTACATTATCTCCGCATACTCCAGTTCTTCTATCCCGTAATTGATAAATATGTTTTCCGCGTTTCTCAGCGCGCGGCTGTTGTCACCGCATGATACTATTAAGCGCAGGGTCCCTTCTTTCAGGTCTTCGTGAATCGCCTTCACCAAATCTGCAAGCACGTTAGAATATGCACCTGCTCCGCTGAACGGGAACATTATTGTCATGGGCAAAGTCGAATCATTCTTCAGCCTGGCCTGTCGGACATCGAAATCTCGCTCGACGACTCTGAGATCGCGCCCTCCGGTGTTTGTCGTCGGCAGCGGAAATCCGGTGACGAAAATTTTTTCTCGTTCCACCCCATAAGAAACCAGTCTATCCGCAGAAGACGGGATCGGAACAAAGTATTTCAAATCATACTTCTTTGGTTCGACCGGCACCCACACCCTATGGAAATCGGTATCGCACAGCAGGAGAAAATTTTCTCCCGGATAGCCATGGTACACCGAGAGCATAGCGGGCATGTAGAAAGTGTGAAGCAGCCTCATTTTGTTTCTGTTGAGCACTCTAAATAACTCATCCCCCGCACCGAACCTTTGCATCATTCGAATGAAGCGCGACGGGCCTAAGGACGGAGGGGTGCCATTCTCCGGTATTACCATTAAGCTTTCAAACCAATCGTAGAAAACGCTGCTCTTGCTTTCTTTGTCGCGGGACCCGTAGGTGTGAACCGCCTGGCTTGACCTCCAGACAAATTCATCGACACCGTTGAGGTAAGGCTTTTGATCTACTCTCAGAATTGGCGAACGGCTGTACGATGCGATATTATGTGCTGCCCTGAGATGACCGAATCCCATGTAGGCAGTAGTGACCAAATATTTATGATTCGAGAATTGCTCCGGCGTATTCATAAGCTCGATTTGTTCTAACGGAAGGCAAGAGGATAACTACAGTCGTAAATATACACACAGCGACAGAAAGTTGCAAAGACATAAAGCAAATGGTAATGACTCAGTTTCGTTTCCATTGTAGGGTCATTCCGGCGAAAGCCGGAATCCAGCCTTCTGGATGCCAGCTTTCGCTGGCATGACATCTCCTCTTTTGTTTGAACATCCAAAATGAGTCACCACCAAGCAAATAGCCCCATCTGCGCCTATGTACCTTTGCCACCCAGATTATCAATCTCCAGCATTTACTGAATATCTCTTAATCTTTTGAGTCGTCGTCTTCGGAAATTCCTGGTCGCGGAGGTGAAACTTTTTTATCTGTTTGTAAGTCTGCAGCTCGCGATTCACTTTTCTTACTTCACCGTCGACCACGTCATGGATCAATTCAGGAGTAATCTGAACTCCCTTCGTCTCCGAGAGCTCGATAAACGCTTCTGCATCGACGACAATTTGCGCGCCTATGATTTCACCTTCTTTTTCATCGCGTTCGCCGAAGACCATGCTTTCCATGATAAACGGACTTCTATTCAGGACATCCTCGATCTCTTCCGGGAAAACGTTTTTCCCGCTTTTGGATATTATGACATTCTTTTTTCTGCCGTTGATATGAAGAAACCCATCCTCATCGACAAAACCGAGGTCACCCGTCTTGAACCATTCATCTTCAAAGGTCTCTGCCGTTGCCTTTTCGTTCTTATAATATCCGCTCATGACATTTGGACCCTTCGCACATACTTCTCCGTTCCCGTCCTGATCGGGATTGGCAATTCTTATCCGAACATGCGGCAGAGGCAAGCCCGCTGCATCGTCTTTGAAGTTAGTAAGCTTGTTCAGTGTCAGTATGGGTGAGGTCTCGGTAAGACCGTAACCTTGCACGAAACCGAATCCGAACTCGCGAAGTCCTTTCGCTACCACCGGATCTGGTGCCGCACCACCGGCTATGAAACATCGGATAGAGCCTCCAAATCGGTTATGAATCTCTCTGAAGATAATTTTCTTCGAACCTTTCCAGCCGATTCTTTCGAGAATATCAGTCGCTTTTATCATAGGCCGAATGAGCGGCGCAACCAGTTTTTTCTCCTTTATGCCGCGATAGACTGCCTTGAACATTTTGTCGTAAAGAAGAGGGATTGCAAGGAGAATTGTTGCTTGAGATCTCTGCAAATCCTCAACGACTGTCTTCAGGGACCTGGCGAAAAAGACCGATGAACCGCCATACAGCGGACACAACATGCCGCAGGTGCATTCATAAGTATGATGCATCGGGAGGATTGAGAGGAACCTGTCCGTAGGAAAAATTCCAAACTGTGCCACCATGTCCATGAGGTTTGAGGCGAGATTTTTCTGGCTGAGCATTACACCTTTCGCCCTCCCGAGCGTGCCGGAAGTGAAAATGATTACAGCCATCTCGTCGGGATTTATCTGCGGGAGCTTCGACAACTCGACAGCGTAACTCCTGTTTATGAGTTCCGTCATCGAATGGAAGCCGCCCTCATGCTTCTTCAAATCCATGCTGATATAGTGCTTGAGATGCTTGAACGACGATTTCTTTTCTCTGAGCATCGGCTCGAATGTTTCAGAGAAAACTATCGCGCTTGCTTCCGACTCATGGAGGATATTCAGGATTTCATTTACACCCAGATTCTTATCAACGGGCACGACGACAAGGTTAAACGCCATGGCCGTCAAATAACTGATCGCCCATTGTACACGGTTCTCTCCGATCACCGCGATGTGGTCCCTTTCCTTGATGCCGAGATTCCTGAGCGCAGCACCGAAGCGCAAGACATTATCAAGAAGTACGTTGTAGCTCACTTTAGAAATCGGAGTTTCATTGAAATCCTCCAAAGCTAATTTGCTCCCGTACCGACGCGCAGAACCGATGACCATATCCTGGATCGACTCGATATGCGGGACATCAAACAACGGAGTATCTTTTCTCATCTGCGGAAATCCTTTCTTAAAAGGAGGCACATGGTGCCTTTGTCCCTTGTTTAGAAATACACCTTAATGGTCGCCACCGAATTTTTCTTTGTCATAAGATTGACGTGATTCCCTTTGAACGGAACGGGATTCCCGTCGTCTTCGAGGAAACTTGACTCGACAACTTTTTTCGGAGTCATCGGTAAAACCAAATCGGCATTTGAATCCTTCCCGACCGCTTCGTACCACTGAATTACCCATGCATTGGACCTCTCGGCAACTTTTGCGATCGTGAGGACAAGATTCGACGGTGTCAATTGGATAAATGAATGACTCAACGGCAGGTCGCCTTTATGAATCGTGCCAACAAATGCAATAAGGGGATAGTTATACTGATAAGCTTGGTGGACCGTCCCGCCGTCTTTCCATGTACCATCATGCGAGTAAATTGCGTATTTAATTTCGTGCTCGCCGCGATCGGCCGTCGGATCGGGCCAAACCGGTGAACGAAGCAGCGACAATCTCATCGTGCTTCCCCTCGTGTCGTAGCCGTATTTGGCCTGGTTCAAAAGGCTGACACCAAATCCGTTGTTCGACATATCTGCCCAGCGCTCCGCTGGAACTTCAAACTTGGCTCTCTCCCAGCTGTTCGTTGGGATCGTGTGGCGTACAATTGAGCCGTAAGGAATTTCGTATGTTGCCAGAGAATCCTGCACGTCGAGCGGGAATGCCACTTTGAGCATAACGTGAGTCTCCCACCAATCCGCATCGAGTCCGAAATCTACGCGGTCAACGCCGTTGTACAAAATTATGTCCTGGTTGAAGAACGAAGACGGGAAATTGTCGGTCGGGAAAACGCCGACCTGTCCCGGCCTGAGAAAATCTCTACAGACTCTCAACACGACTCTTACCGGTCCCTTCTCGACGACTTCAACTTTTCTCAACTTGGACGGATACTCGACGCCGGTAAAGCCGATGTTCCAGGCATCCCACTCTTTCGGGTTGTCTTCCAGGAATTGAAGACGATTTCCTTCGCCGGTTAAGACTTCTCTTTTATTCCTTTTGTCATAAATATTTTTGACCCAGCCGGAATCAGGATCTATCACGACTCTGTAAAATTGATTCTCCAAAAAAGTTGTATCGATCTCCAATTGTTGAGACGCAAGGTTTTGCGTCTTCGCGTCGGGTTTTACGTCGCGAAGTTCGTAGACCTTGTAACCGAGAGAAGGAACGCTGTCGGCTACGAAAATTATCTCACGAGAATATTCACTCTTTTGAACGATCTGAGACGGAACTTCTCTTCCGCCGGAATCAAAAATCGAATAATAACTCGACTCGCCTTTCCCGCTGGCAGCATATTCAGGGGGAAGTTCCAATTTCACCACGTCGGTCCTCGACCATGACAGCGGGTTGAATACGACAATCGGCTTGCTCTCAACCATTGTCCTCCTCACGATCAGAGTATCCCCAAAATGGAGTTCGCCGACCACGGTCTTCCCCTTGATGGCCGAGGTGTTGATGTGTTCCTCGATTCGTTCAAGAGAGCCGTCGAGTTGATACTTGCCGATTTCATTCACCTTCTTGTATCTCTTTGCGGCGTCGATGTAGTTCTCACGAATGCCAGAACCGGGAAGGATATCGTGAAACTGGTTGAACATTACGTCCCGCCAGGCGGTTTCCAAATCCCGGTTGTTATAATCTCGGTCGTAGATTGTGGCAACTGTGGAAAATTTCTCCGCAGTGGTCATCAACACTTCAGATTTTCTGTTCGACTTTTTCGTCTCGGACTGCGTAGTGAATGTGCCCTGATGATATTCCAAATAGAGTTCGCTGTCCCAAACCGGGAGCTTCGATATGTCCTGACTCTTCAGCCACTTCAGGTAATTCGTCACTGTCCCGAATTCAACCTTCGGATAAATGTCAAGCGTCTTCAAGCGGTCTATTCTCTCCATCATTTCCAGAGAAGGACCGCCGCCGTGATCTCCAACTCCGAAAAGGACCATCATGTCAGCGAAACCTGTATTAGCTTCGAATTGCCGCAGCCAGTCGACGAGTCGATACGGATTTGAAATTTCATTTACATAGTCAAATGGAAAATAACTTAATATCCTGGATCCATCAGGAGACTCCCACCAGAAGACACGGTAAGGAAAAACGTCCGTTTCGTTCCAGCCGATCTTTTGCGTGATGAAGGCATCGATCCCGGCGTTCCGGTAAAATTCAGGCATGTTCCAATCATAGCCGAACGAATCGGGGTTCCACCCTATCTTTGCTTCGACGCCCAAGTTTTTCTTGAAATAATTTTGCGAGTAGAGAAGCTGATGCATCCACGATTCTCCGCTCGGCAGGTTGCAGTCAGGCTCGATCCACATTCCGCCGACCACTTCCCATCTGCCGTCTTTCACGCGCTGCTTTATCCCGTTGAACACATCGGGATAATTCTCTTCCATCCAATTATAATATGCAGCGGCACTCTGGGCGTAAGTCAAGTCGGGCCTGGCATCCATCATGTGCAAGACCGAGGCAAAGGTATTTCGACAGACTTGAACAGTTTCAATGTATCTCCACAACCAGGCAGCATCGATATGAGCGTTTGAAACAAAATACAAGGTGTACTGTTTCACGAATTCGCTGATCGGTTTTAGTTTCGGACGAACCGAATTGACGGAGACAACGAACTTCGTATCATCTCCCGTCTTCAACGCATCGACATTGATTTCGCCCGCAAGCTTCTGAAGGAGATCGTTCAACCTTATTTTTTCATCGCGATCCATCTTTGACTTATCGATATGAGGATCAACCCTGACCCTCGCATTCGTCTGGTAAGTATCAAAGCTGAGAATCTTCTGTCCGACTCTAAAACTCAATGCAACATCGCGCATCATGTCGGGAATTTCGTTGATTACTCCGCTGCGCAATTCTGCTTGCAAGAGATGAATCATCGCACCGCCGTTCACAGCTTTGATCGCGATGACGAACCGCATTCCCGGCCTTGCATTGTCGGTCAACACAAATTCTTTGGTAAACGGGAAATAACCTTTGCTTTCGCCGTTGATCCACATGTATCCGTAGTTATCGAGCGTCACGAGTAGACCGATCTTGCCTTCGACCGGTCTCCCGAAAATGCTGTCCGGCAGAACGAAAGCTTTTCTTATCCAGCAGGAATCATCATCGATTTCATCACCAAGTCTCTTGTTATCCCACAGCGAGTCGTCAAAATCCAAGGAAGTGGGATCTCCTTTTACGGGGTTGCCTAGATCGGGGCTAACTTTCCAATTATCTACAGAAGCCGTCGCAGCAAGAGAATCGAGTGAAGAAGAAAGTCTATCTACGTTTGATTGCCGGGAATTTGCGGATGGATTAGTTTGTGCTCTTCCGTAGGAAAGAGTTGCGAACAGCGACAAAAAAAAGGCAAATCGGCAAAGGAATTTCATCTTGCGACCCTCCATTTAAAGGATGAATCAGAACCTCAACCGCAAGCTAAGACTGCCGACTAATTTCGCCTTTTTTCTTTTGCGAAGCAATCTCACAACAAAACATGTGAAGTGTCAATCGAGAATGCCCGGAGGAAGTCCCCGGTTCAGATCCAGCTTTTCTTCAACAGAACGGTCTTCACAAATTGTGTGAGAGTCACATAGGACAGCAAAGTCATGAACAAGATGGGCCAATATAACACGGGAAGGGCCACCAACCCTAGCGAAGACGCAAACGGAGAGAACGGAAGCCAGATTCCGAAGGCGATAATAATTCCCGTGGTTATCATCAGCGGCACGCTTGGACGGCTTTGCAAGAATGGAATCTTATTCGTCCGTATGACATGGATGATCAGAGTCTGTGTCATCAACGACTCGACGAACCAACCTGTCTGGAACAGCGAGGCATGTACCGGGTTCCAGCAATAAAAAATATAGAGCATCACAAAGTATGTCGTATAGTCGAAAATCGAACTTATAGGACCGATGAAGATTATGAATTTCCTAATTTCATCTATAGACCAGGGTCTCGGCCTCGTGATCTGTTCCGGATCAACGCTATCGGTCGGGATTGGAATCTGCGATATATCATAGAGAAAATTATTTGTCAGAATTTGTATCGGAGCCATCGGCAGAAAAGGAAGAATCGCGCTTGCGCCCAGCACGCTGAACATGTTTCCGAAATTGGAACTTGCGCCCATCCTGATGTACTTCAAAATGTTGTTGAATACTTTCCTTCCCTCCAGCACTCCTTCTTCGAGCACCATCAAACTCTTCTCGAGCAGGATAATATCGGCAGATTCCTTGGCAATATCGACCGCAGTATCAACTGAGATACCGACGTCCGCCACGCGGAGCGCAGGCGCGTCGTTAATGCCATCCCCCATAAATCCGACGACATGCTTTCGCTGTCTCAGAACATCGATAATTCGCTTCTTATGCGTGGGAGAAAGTCTCGCGAAAAGCGTCGTCCTCTCCGATGCTTCCGCCAGCTCTTCGTCCGACATATTTTCAATTTCATTCCCGATCAAAGTATATTCCGTAGAAAGGCCCACTTCATGGCACACTTTTTTGGCGACAAGATCATTGTCTCCCGTCAAAACTTTTACCGCAACTCCGTGCTGCTGCAGCGCGCCAATCGCCGGTGCCGTGGTTTCTTTAGGAGGATCGAGAAATGCGAGATATCCCTTCAAGACAAGATCTTGTTCTTCATCTTTTGAATAAGCAGGTTTTTTTTCTACATCCTTGAATGCGACCGCGAGGACGCGAAATCCGTCCATGCTCAACCTCTCGTATTCCTCTTTCAAATCTTGAATGAGGACCGGGTCCATCGGAAGTATGTCGCCTTCCAGCTCGAACCACGTGCACCGCTTGAAGATCTCTTCGGGCGCACCTTTAGTGAGCAGCCTGTATTCCTCCTTGGGCGAACAGACAACTACCGACATGAGGCGGCGGGAAAAATCAAAAGGTATCTCGTCAACTTTTAAATAATCCGAGATCGATACTACTTTTTTCACTTCTTCGTGTTGAAGGACAGCGCGGTCTAGAACGTTTCTAAGCCCGGTCTGGAAATGGCTGACGAGAAACGCATCTTTTAAGACTTCATCGTCTTCCTTTTGTACCACATCGCAATGCTGTTCCAGTATGACATGATCCATCGTCAGTGTGCCTGTCTTGTCGGTGCACAAAACATCCATGGCGCCGAAGTTCTGAATTGAATTCAAACGTTTGACGATCACCTTTTTTCGAGACATCAGCATTGCCCCCTTTGACAGGCAAACCGAAACGATCATCGGGAGCATCTCAGGAGTCAGACCCACTGCAACTGCAAGAGCGAAGAAAAACGCTTCGATCCAATTGTGTTTCGTCAGCCAGTTTATGAGAAAGACGGTCGGCGCCATGAAAAAAATAAACTGGATCATCAATACGGTAAACCGGTTGACACCCTTGTCGAAGCTCGTCTCGACCGGATGGGCCGTGATGCTTCTTGCCATCTGCCCGAAGTATGTATTCGAACCCGTGTTGACCACAACCGCGGTGGCACTTCCGCTTTCCACACTCGTGCCTAGATAGCAAATATTGGAAAGTTCCAGCAGCGAATCCTTAGACTCCGGCGCGTCAAATTTTTCCACCGGCATGGATTCGCCTGTGAGCGACGCTTGAATGATAAATAAATCTTTGGATGAAACAATTCTGACATCTGCCGGAATCATATCCCCCGCAGCCAATTTCACAACATCGCCAGGCACAACTTCCTTAAGCGGAATTTCCACCTCCTGTCCGTCGCGAAGGACCGCAGTGGTGACTTTAATCATCGCCTTCAACGCAGCCGCCGCTTTATCCGCCCGCGACTCCTGTATGAACCTCAATGCCACGCCCATAACCACCATGCCCAGCATCACGACCCCCGATCTGACATCTTCCGTAGCAAATGCTATCACCGCGAGTATCGACAACAGTATGACCAGCGGATTCCTTATGGAATCTAAAAATCGCGCCCAGCCTCCATGCTTCTTCTCCTGTGCCACCTCATTGAATCCGTGTTCCTCTATACGCTTTTCAATTTCTTCCTGAGGAAGTCCGGAAGGCTGAGTCTCCATAGATCTGTATACTTCTTCCGACTGAAGCTTCGACGCTTCAATCACGCGCTGTGCAGAAGCAGATTTAACGCTCGACCTCGAAAAACCCTCATCGGCCTTATTGATGCCGTTGCTTTTTAAGATCGAAAATAATTTTTCCAGACCGGTAGTTCTTATGTTTTTTCCGTTTACCTGTGCCATGATAATTCTTTCTAGGACAAAGAGGCAGAAATTTCTTGAAAATTTAATTCCGATTTTCAAAAGATTCCACACATTCCCGGAAAATTCGAGATTTGTCGAGCCGGAAACGCTCGAAGTCGTAAATCCTGGATTTGGAATTTTCTCCGACATTGAATTGAACTCCTGATTTAATAGAATTATTTTAACCCGTATGAAACTTCTCGCTCCGGCAAAAATTAACATCGGCCTCCGCGTGATCCGGAAACGCTCCGATACATATCATGACATTGAAACGGTCTTTTATCCGATTCACCTTGCCGATGAACTGGAAATAATCGAATCGGACAAGCATGAGTTCTATTCGAACATTCATCTTGAAGCAGATGCAAACCTTTGTCTTAAGGCCCTGCACTTTTTCTGCGAGCGAACTGGAATCAACGCAGAAGTCAAAATGGTTCTCAACAAAAATATCCCGATCGGGAGCGGGCTTGGCGGCGGCAGCTCCGATGCTGCCGCGGTCCTCCTCGCACTCCAGGAACTCTACGGAAAACCTCTCTGTGAAATTGAACTTCACGACATCGCCGTCCAGCTCGGTGCAGACGTGCCATTTTTTTTGTCTCGAAAGAATGCGTCTGGAAACAGAGCGCCATCTTACGCAACCGGGAAGGGAGAAGTAATTGAACCGATCGATCTGAATATTACAGATTTCATCTTAACGGTAACCCCGAACCTTTCGGTCTCGACTGCCACCGCATATTCGTTGGTGAAACCGACAGGCGTTAAGCGCAAATTATTAAGAGATGTTTTGCTCGATTTAGGGAATCGTTATGATGCTTACAAAGATGTCGTTGTAAACGATTTCGAGACTGAAATACTAAAAAAATTCCCAACCATCGGCGAAATAAAGGCGGAAATGTACAAACAGGGGGCCCAGTTTGCTCTGATGTCAGGAAGCGGAAGCAGCATCTATGGATTCTTTGGAACCAAAGAAGACGCTATCGAAGCACAGGAAATCTTGAATAGAAAATTCACATTGCAGGCAACAGACATAACGCCTCCTCATAACTGACAAGATGAAAAGGCGTGCAGGTTTGAAGAGTTCCGCATTGGGGAAGTTGCACGAATAATCTAAAGTAAATTCTTAACCATATCACAATACTCCAAAAACAATGATTTAACATGCAATAAATAGATTAATGCATGGAATCATGGAATACTTCATTTGCGACGCAGGGCATTGAATCGGAAAACACAGGAGCCAAGTTCAAGATAGCGCATATTTCCGATACTCACATAAGCCCAGAATACAATAGACAAAACATTTTTAAGCTTAAAGACCTCTTGGGGCAGATCGTCGACGAGAATTATGATCATGTAGTTATTACTGGCGATATTGCCGGCCACGCCGAAGAGCGGGACTTCAAATCAGTCAGGCGAATTCTGAAATATTTCGGACTCCTCGATTATGAGAAGTTGACGGTGACGATCGGCAACCATGATGTCTTCGGAGGGGTTCATCGTGCGGAAGATTTACTGTCATTTGGAAACCATTGCAGATCTGTAAACTATGCGGAGAAAATAGTTCTCTTCGAGAAGGCGTTCAGAGAAACATTCCCCAAGAAAGTTTATGAGAGCCAAAGAGTGTTCCCCTTTGTAAAGATCATCGGACCCGCTGTCTTCGTCGGGATAAATTCGGTAAGACCATTCCATCCGTTGTTCAATCCGTTCGGCTCAAACGGTCACGTCTCGGAACGTCAGCTGCAGGCGGTCGAGCGGATTCTCAGTCATCCTTCTGTGGAAGGTCTTGCTAAGATTGCGCTGATCCACCACCACTTTAACAAATACAAACCGTATTCTTCTTCAATCGCGGACAGACTTTATCACGTTTTTGAATCTCAGACGTTGAAGCTCCATGAGCGAACAAAAGTAAAAGATGCTTTCAGAAAACTTGGAGTTGCCGGGGCGCTTCATGGGCACACCCATCTTGAAGAAATCTATTCAAGCGACGGAATTTTTTATTCAAGCACAGCACTAAATCCGATCAGGGGCAAAACCGACATGAACGAATCGCCAAGAGCGGATCGGCTCGTCTTCAATGAGATCGCAATAAGCGAGAGTGGGACAATCACTTCAAAGAAACGGGGAATTCTGTTCTCCGACCGAATCTCTTCGGAACGAGAAGGATTAACCCAACCTCAGCATAACAGCACTGCGGCTTAGACCTAGCCTTCTCCTAACAGGAGAGGGAACAAACCTCAAAGATTAACCGCCACATTTACTCGCGTTTGATAACCGAGGCCCTGCGGTAACGGAGTTACATCAACGCTGGTTTGAACAAGCTTGTTGTGCGCATGCGCCCAGATCGCGGCTTCGATGGCCGAAAGGAAATGGTTCGCTATGACCACTCCGATTGCCGTTCCGGCGACTGCGTAAAGATTATTTGCCAGGCCGCGCTGTCCCATGTAATAATTGTCTTGACCTACCTCGACGCCATATTTGAGCTGCTCGTACGTAACAACAGTGTCCGTGGCCGCGGCAGGATTCCAACCTTCCCTAAACTGGGGATACTTTCCGATAAGTTCGTAGTACTGCTGGTCGCCGTACGGTGGAAGTTTATGGGTGAAAAACTGACCTGGTGTCGTCTGACCAAGGATGGATTCAATCTCGTTAAGTTTTCCAAAATCCACTTTCTGCCATGGTGCAGGTCCGTCGTTTACGAACATTTCATTCAACAAGTTCTGAGTTGCCTGGTCGGGGTTCGGATCCCAGGAATTAAAATTAAGCTTTATCCACTGAGCATAACGGAGAACGCTGTAATTGGCGTCCGCATAATTCTGGAAAAAAGTCGTCTGGTTATTTCCTTTGTTTATCCAGATAATATTTACTGCAATGGCAGCAGCCTCGATAGCAAGAAAGCCGGCGGCTGTGATATAGTTTACCGTCCCGCCATTGTAAACCTGGCCTGCTCCGGGAACCACCAGAGAAAACAAACCCGCTTTCAGCGAAGAACGAGTCTCCAGCAAGTACAGCGAATCCCTGTGTGACAGACTTTCCGGCTGCGCTGCAATGCCGATCAATAAATCATGCCCCGTCATGCTTTGTCTCTCGAACGTTGCACCCGGGAAAAGATCCTGCGACAAGACTCCCGTAAGTCTATCTGCAGACCGGCCAGCTTCTAAAAAGGGAACGCGGGATTGGGCCTCCGCCGATGCACCAATCATCAATAATAATAAGACGATTAGCTTTTTCATCTTTGAATCCTTTCTTTCACTTCTATTATGGTCTGTAGCCGGTTTTCCCCTTGTGTTCCCTCAGCCTGCTATCTTGGTGATCTCTTGCTTCTGTTCCATCATTGCATCTCTTTGAATCCCTGTCTCCCGAAATCTATTATGTCGAACGAAAACGTCAAGCCAAAATAAAATCTCCATTCCTTTCCGTATGTGGCGCTTCCATATGGCACTCCTGTCTGGTAGTCGCGGAGCTGGAGTGTGAATTTATCCAATCCGTAACAGGCGTCGAAAAAAATCGCCGTCGGAAAAGCGTAGAACGAGAACCCGCTCATCCTCAATTCCCCGCCTAAGTCTCTTCTGAATTTCGTGCCGGTCACGGTACCGCTCCAGCAATTTCCGACATCGCCGAAACCCGAAAGATAAACGTCGCTCAGATAGAATTGAAGTAGCTGCTTGTCGACATCTCTGAAAAGCGGATATCTGTATGTGAGGTTCAATGTGAGCAGCTTGTTCCCGCCAATTGCGTAAAACGGATAGCCTCTCATCCCGATCAGGCCGCCGGCGTAAAAATTGTAGAAGTCGTTTATTTGCGGTCCAAAGGTGTAACCGAGATGCAGTTTCGCAGCTAACGCGTCATCGTCCCTTAATAGTGGTACAGCAAAATAATTCATCAGCTCGGCCTGGAAAAAATTAGAAGGCTTATATATCGGGATGATAAGACTCGACGCCTCCAGACTATCACTTAGTTTGTTCAATGCTGCTGAGAATCTGAGTCTCGTTTTGACTCCGAGCGGATTGATCCAGGAATTCCTCGCAGGAGAGATCCCATCGAAATCGAACTGCGCATAAAAAGTTCTCCCGATGAAATAGACATATCCTAAAGATGACCACAGATATTCTGTCACGGTATCCTTAAATGCAGATTGTTCCACGTCATATCTATCGAAAGTAAATCCCAACGTCAAATTTAGAAAAGGAGAAATGATTTGTCCGCTGAACGCCCCATCGACCTCAATCAGATCGTAGGTAATCGCAACATTTGGAATCGTATCACCGCCGAGGTTAAAGGTTGCGGATGTCTGCCTCGTAAGATTGTACGCAGTTAAAGTAAACTTCGGAAAAATTCCAAGCGACGAGAGCCCCGGGATCCTGTCGTTGTAATCGAGCTGAAAAAAAATATCGCGCTCGAAAAGTTTGTTCAGTGTGATCCCGCCGAAAATGTCATATTTCCCGATTACATCCTCGGAAGTGAAATACAGGCCTCCTTTCAATTCATCCAGGAAGCTCACATGGGGATTATAGTTGTCGAATAGGAGCACAGGATAGAACGACAGGCTGGTCGTCCTGCTGCTATATGGCTTCGACACATAAGTGGCCATTTCTTCGGATGACTTCTCGTGAGGCGCATCTTGGGTTTGCGGAGCGATGCCTTGCGTATCCGTTGATTCTGCAATTTGCGATGCGGGTTCTATTTCTGCCTTGTATGCCGGCGGATTGGAAATCGGCGAAGCGCTCTCGATATCTGCTATTTTGTATCCATTCCATTGATACGAGGAACAAACAAGATCACCGCTTTTTGAAAACGTCGGCATGAACGCGCCTCCGAGGACATTCGTCAACGCTACTGTTGCTCCGCTGTAGAGATTCTCCTCATAAATATTGAATATTCCCGAACGATCGGATGAATAGACCAAACTGCTATCGTTGTCGGCAAAGATCGCATCGCGGGAGTCTTCGCCTCCCGGAGTCACAAATTTAACGGAGCTGTCCGCAAAACTATAAATGCCGATCTGCCGCGATGAGTCGACGGAATAATCGAACGCAATCTTCGAACCGTCATTCGACCAGCGGGTCGAGTAAATCTGCTCGCCGTTTCCATAGTCCGTTAATTTCTTAATGCCGGAAATCTTGTTCTCTGCAAGATCGACGTCGGCGCAAAACAGATTCAAGGTCCCGTCACTGCCGGCAACAAACGCGACTCTCCTGCCGTCGTGTGAAAGCGAAGAATACTCCGCCCGTGATCCGTCAGTCAACCTCTCTTCATCACCGGTGGTCAAATTGTACGAATACAAATCGTAAAGGTCGTCCCAGTGCGGGTTGTGCCGGTCCAGCTTTGAATAAACCAGATAATTCCCGTCCGGAGACCATGAAAGCTCGCTCGCCGTGTGATCGGTCACTTCTTTCTCCGAACTGTCAGCAAGATTGTACACGTAAATCGAGGAGGTTCCAAAATAATCATTATCTTTATTGGAGCAATAAGCTATCCTCTTCCCGTCGGGCGAAAACACCGGGAAGAGATTCGCGAATCCAACGTCACGGATAATTCTCCCTTGATGCAATGCCTCGTTTATTTTTTCCGTCCTCGTTTCGTAATTCTCTTCCAAAAATTTTTCCCACTCACCATAAACTTGCGTGCCCGATTTGCCAAGCACCTTCTTGAAAGCCTGATCGATCGATACTGCATCGATGGAGCTCATTGCATCCGACAGTTCTCTCAACACGCCGGACCCATACTTGCCCGCCAGATAATGAACAAACGCAAAACCCGCGTTGTATGTAGATTCATTGCCGAGGCTCGTCTTGCCGAACCCTCCCATTTCCTCCAGTGTAAGCATCTTATGATTTAAAACGTACATCCGCAAAATCATATCGCGGTGCGTGTCCCACGTGTCATGCTCAAAATTCAGATGTGGAACGTTGTACTGCGCGACCCCTTCTGCAAACCACGCCGGGACAACTATCCCGCTCAGCGGATAACTTACGACGACATTCGGATAACCGTAAAGAACATCCGGCCTTCTCTCCGCTTCGTATCCGAGCCACTGGAGATAAATTGCGGGGAGCTGCCTGCCAAATTTCATCGCGGTTTGCATCTGGACATCGTGGGTGAATTCATGCGTCACGACATCCCGCAGCCAATTGTGAGTGCCGCGGAGCGCGAAATCGAGGTTGGACGCCCAGATGTTGATCTTGTTATCGAAGAAATAAGTTTCGCCGTTCGAGTAATCGTCGTTGTCCCAGATGACAAAGGAAACTTTTTGTGTCGGCTCATGATGGTACAGAGAGGTTACAGCCGGGTACATTTGTTCTGCAATTTTTGCAACGAGCTGTGCGGTCCGCTCTTCGCCGTCGTGATAATCGATATAAAAATGTTTCGTCTCGATCGTGTGCCAGTTTAACTCGGGGTGAATGAACTCGTCCTGGGCAAAAGCTGCGTTGCAGGAGCACGAGGCAACGTATGCATAGAGAAATAGTGTAAATGAGAAACGATGGAAGAGTGGAGAAAACCCTCGGGACTTGTCACTCGGATGTTTCAACATTTTGATAATCTTGCGGGAAAGCAATTTCACTTAACGACGGCGATCTTGATGATTTTTACTTCATGGACCTTTGAAGAAATCGCTTCGACCCTCGCAAAGTAGACTCCGCTTTGCACTCCGGCAACATTCCAGTCAACCTCCCCGTAAGTCCCTCCTGTCCCGTTCGCAGTTGGGATATCAGCGACCTTGCTGCCGGCAAAGCTGTAAACGCTGATCGAAACCTGTGCATCATGGTTCAGATAAAAACGGATTTTTGTCGCCCCGTTTGTGACCGGATTGGGCCAGTTATAAACTTTCGGCATCAGACTAAGCGTATCGGTTATAGATGGCGGGATCGTTCGCGGAGCAGGCGCCTCGGTAATCGAGTTCGCGTGATTATTATCGCGGAGCAAATTCGCCCACAAAATGGAATTCGCCAAGTAGTTCCCTTTGAATGTCCAGCTGTACAAATATCCATCGAGGCCGATTGCATCGAGGTACAAATTCCCGCTCTGTGAGTCGTAAGCGAGCGCCGGACTTCCCGCAAGTCCGTCTCCGATGTTCACAGGAAAACCGGTGACAAGCTGTCCGGTCACACCGTTGAATGCGTAGATCGTCCCACCCTTTGTTCCGAAAATCACGTCGGCGGTATCGCCGGTCAACGCTGCGACCACGATAGAACCCACAATTCTATTTGCGTCTGGCGGTAGGACTTCACTCCCAACAGTAGAGATCGGAAAATGATTTAGTACGGCGCCGGTATACGAGATCGTGTAAACTTTGGTTTGCGTTGCGAAAATTATGTCGCGATTCCCATCGCCATCAAGGTCGGCAACGACTGGGCCGGAGATTATAGTGTCACCGGGGAAAGAAGTAAAGATTTTCTGAGAATTCCCACTCAAAGAATCGATATAAACGGAATTCAATGTCAGCCAAACCAGATAGGAAGAATTTTTCTGGAATAAGTTCGCAAATGAGATTCCGATTGGAACTTGAGGTACAGCCCCACCTATCGGGGACGCCGAAACATAAACAGAGCTCGATTGACTTGAAATATTGTCCAAATTCGCCGACACAATACGACCACCGAAGTTCAATACTACATTGCTTGTATCGATCGCTGCACACTGAGACAAACTGCTTACCGCTGAACTCACGTTAAGCGGCTCATCAACCGAATTCTTTACAGGAGGCGGATAAGCACGACTGCCAAGATATTTACCTTTTGAAGAAAACACGGTCACAGAATAGTCGTCCGGTTCCACCGAAATCACTTTTGCGCCCAATGCCAACAGGGGCAAGCCTGCTTCATACAAAGGTAAAGAGTCTTTTGTCGCAAAGATCATATCCGCCGTTCCATCATGGTCGTTGTCGTGATCTACCAATCCGTAAAACACTGAATCATCCATGGCGTACAGCGTGTCATTCACGCTCGAACCCGAAATAATCGGCTGAAATTTCCCGCCCACTTTCGAGAAGAATCCGGTCGAATCAAATCCGGCCGAACTCCCGTCCATATTGAATGTATACAGAGAGTCTCCGTTATTTGCGATAACCTGCAGTTTCCCGTCCGGGCTGATATGTCCGAATGTCGGGGATGAATTCTCTGTTGCTCCGTGAATATTTTTTGGAAAACCCGACGTGGCTGTGAAATTCGAGGCGATGGAGTCTACCGTTACATAAAATGTCATCAAGCTATCATGGCTACTGAAGTTTGTGACGTAGATATGTGAATTCGCTTCGTTGTAACCGTCGGAGTTCGGCAAAGAAAATGGGGTGAACCAATCTGCAAGCGGATCATCGGAACTGTAAGGATTGGCATGACGGGCGGGATTCCCATTGTACCAGAAATCGGCAAACGAACCATCATAGTAATTTCCGCCGAAGATCGTCTGGATGTATCTCCCGATTTCATTTGCGCCATGCGCCTCCATGACAGCGACTCCGCGATGAGCGGGATTTGCATTTACTGTGTTCGTCGACAGATTCTGGTCGATCACAGTTTGATCTATATGCCAAACTAAAATTCCGCCGAAGTATGTCGTGTCCTGCGGGAGCGCCCAATCGTATTCATCGGCATCTGTTACAACTCCGTTTATGTTCTTGATTTGCACACCGTCAAAATATCCCGACGCGGTCGCAAAAGTTATTTTCATCGTACTGTAACTGCCGTCGTAATAGCTCGTGACGTTTTCCCCGTCATGGTTCGCATCGCCTTCACGATTCTCCAGCAGGAAATACTCAGTCGAGCTGATCGGAATCTTGAGCGCAGAATATTTTCCCGTCGCATTCGCGTAAAGCTGGTATTGCGTCGCCTTCGATGGAGAGACTTCGGTGGGAGTTATCCACCCCAGATATGCCTTCTCCCATACGGATGGCTCTGGAGGGAAGATTCCGCCGTAAGAAAAAAATCCCTGGCCGTCCATCAAACCGAACCTGCCGATGCCTGTTACTCCCGTCTGAGTGTCGAACAAATCCGGCAGGCCAAGAAAACTGCCGAAGCTTGCGGCAAGAAGCCCGTTGATTCCAAGCCTCAGGCTATCAATGGGGAAATCTTCCCATTCAGGCATGATGATGGAATTATTGACATGAAAACTGCCGCCGTCGACAGACTGTCCTCCATATCCGGCACCGAACATTTGTGCGAGGCTCGTCAGGTCCAGGTAAATTGAAGGGATATCGTAAGGAAGCGGATCGTAGCCGATTGTCGCGGTGAAATCGATGTCATGGCCTGAGCCCGCATGAAATATCACGAAACATTGATACTGGCTGAACGGGAATGTTCCGTGGTACAGGGAATCCGCCGTGTGCCACGAATCTCGGAAGAGGAGTCCTAAGTTATTTCCGTTCCCCGATTTCGGAGGCGAATAGTATTTTATTTGATGAGGCAGCGTAACGACGGAATCGAGTACCGTGTAATTTATGCTGTCCTTCCCGCCTGAAACTTTGTTAAAATAATTTTTCAGAAAGAGGAGATGGTTCTCGAAATACGTTTTATCATGCGGCGGTGAATCGATTCCGCTTCCCTGGCTTATCACCAGCTCTCCGTTGCCGCTAGTCAATGTATCTCTATCCGTTTGGAACTGTACCATGATGGCAAGGACATTGTAGGTACCAACCGCCGGGATTTTTTGCGGCCGTGCACCATGTGCTGCGGCAAGAGGATGACTCAGCTCCTGCCCGTGCAAAAAATCAGCCCGAAAAAGCAGCGCCGCGGAAGCAATTACCACGGCGGTCGAAAATCTAAAAATCAGCTTGCCCGCCCCAATTCAGACCTAACGAAAAGCGAAGTTGATTTGATAAAGGATTATTCGGATCAAACGTGGATATATAACTGAAATCAAAATTGACAATTCCGAAATCAGTGATGTCATATCGAATACCGGCGCCAAATGTCATGAAGTCTCGCCCGCCAAAATTCGGATTTTCCCTGTAGTAGCCCCATCGAAGCGCGATGAGTCTCGGCTGACCGTACCAGTATTCCGCACCTAGGCTCAAGATAATTTCTTTCAAACCGCTGCCGTCGTTCCATGTAGTGATTAACGACTTTGGCAAAGGGTCGACGGTCCGGGGAATTGTGGTATCTCCCTGCACGATTACCGTATCCCCGATTCTTACGCGTACCATCGTCCTGCTTAAATCGAGGATGAAGTACAAATTGTTATAGTCACTTTTCAGCAGGTGAAGTGCAAGACCTGCCCTGAGATTTGTTGGAAGAGGATCCGCTTGGGCTCGATCGATATAATATAGGTTCGGACCTAAATTTGTAAGTGTTATACCCAAGCCGAGCCTATTATCAAAGTTTCCCACAAAAGGCAGATCGAGTTTCTGCGGCCTATACAATAATCCCAAATCGAAGCTGACATCGTTGGCAATACCCGATCCCTGCTCGTTCTCAGTGCCTACCGGTGATAGGTCGCTTCTTATGAAACGGAAGTTCACGCCGAGTCCAATGTCGTCGGAAATCTGGGTGCCGTAGCCAAGTGTAAGAGCGCCCTCGTAGGCATGCCATGTCCCGATCGGGGTGGGACCGCTTGAATTTGTCTGCGTGAACTCGCCCAGGTTAAAAAAAGTTATGCTTGCCGCGACACTGCCCGACCAGTCTTCTAAATAATGACTGTAACTGAAGAAATTATAATTCAAATCAGAACTGAACTCCGGCAGCCAAGGAGCTTCCGAAAGGCCTACGTTATCTCCTTTTAAAAAACCGAGTCCGCCGACGTTCCAGAAAATGGCAGAACCGTCGTCCGCCAAGCCTGTTCCTGTTTCTCCCATGCCGCCGGCCCGGGCGTCGGGGGAAATCAGAAGAAATGGGACAGCGGTGGTCTGCTGATTTTGCGAAAACGCATCTGAGTTCAACATTAGTACTACCATCGCAGCAACTGCCGCCAAAATAGTTGCCTTCATAACACATCACTCCTCAATTAGGGGTTTATAATAAAACGTTTCTAAAACACTTTCCACATCCATTTCCGACTGCAATCTTCGGAAAGCCCTCCATATCATCAAAATCGAACGCACGGAATCTCGCTTCGCGGCGACTGAATCACACGAGATATATGTTACCGTTCGGCTCATCTTAGGACCGCCATTTTTCCTATCGCCTCGCTGGTTTGCGATCCATCGACGGTCGACACAATCACTTTATAGAGATAAACGCCGTTCGCGAGACGGTTGCCGTCATCATCGAGACCGTTCCAGTCTATCTTTACGAACGTGTCGGTCAGCCCATACGCTTGAATTGTTTTAATCAATCTTCCACTCAATGTGAAAACTTTTATCTTCACATTAACCGGTTCTCCCGGCCCGCCGACAGCCGTTCTCTGAAATGTAAATGCAGTAGCATCCCTGAAAGGGTCGGGATAGTTGTAAACATTCATTAACGACAATTGCTGCGATGACTCCAAATCAAATGCCGCACTTGCCTCTGCTGAATTATTGAAGACATCGAATGCATCCACCTCAACCGAGTGTTTGCCGGTGGAAAGCGCCATGGTGACGGGGAAATTCACTGTACCATCTTGATAGGAGTCGACCGCTCCTACATAATAAGGACCGAGATCAACGGACTGCTGTCCATCGAAGGTTGCCTGCAAATTATGTCCGACTCCCGCGTCGGATAGATTAATTCCATTGTCAGAATGCAGATCGACAATCAAATTTGGTTTCTCTGAGACGACGTCGCCGTCTCTAAAATTCCGAGAGTCCAGATAAATTTTTACGGTTGGAGCCTTGTGGTCGTTCACCGCGTTCGTATCGGTCCCGCCCACGACGACATTTCTCGTGTACCCTATCCCATCCGAACCGTTCGCCTGAAAATACAGCTCTATTTTTCCTGTAATGTTGCTGTATGATATGTCTTTCGGTATCACGGCTTTTGCATCAAATGTTCCATCTTTGATCGAGATTTCTCCTCGGAAGAGTATAGAGCCTTGAGTACGATAAGTATAACTCAATTGCGGGATGTGAATGTTTTTGTCCGAATCATATATCGTAAGAAGAGCTGTGCCGTTGAAGTCATTCCAAACGGTTTTATCCGGGTGGTAAACCGTTCCTTTTATGTCAAGCTTGTCCAGTGCTCTTATCTGCTGCGTCTGCACCGTCAGAGATTTTCCGTTCAAACTGTCGACAGCCGCCTGGTATTTGGGCAAGGCCAATCGCACGGTAGGATCGCCGATATAATTATACTTTATGTCATTGGGATCAGAATAATAATCCTGCTTAGTCGCGAAGAAAGCGTCCCCGATCCGCGCCGCGTTTCGCAGACTATCCCTGGTGAACAAATGCTCAAAAAGATCTGAGTTCAGATCAGAATTTAGGTTCTCAAATGTAACCCTCGTCGAGCTCACTGCTCCTATTGCGCCGCCCTTTTGAGAATTAAGGAGAAGTTCAGCGCCGCTCTGCGTTGCGGGATCATCGTCTCTTCCAAAATCACATGTGGCGGTGACAAACAGTGCGAGGGTCGTCAGATTATTGAGTTGCGGAATTGTCACGTCGTTTTCAAAAATATGTGTGTAAGACCAAACGTCTGGAGCTCCATGACCCACAAAGTTTACAACAAGAGTCCCCTCATTGATCTGGTTCACGAGATCTGCCGCTGCATCGGGTTTGCGGATGCCCTGAGTTGAGACGATGGTTGGATATGAAATCAAATATATTTTCCGCCTGTCGAGATCCGGAGGCGTATATGTTAAATTATTTGCCAGATCCTCCGAATCGATCATGAAATCGGTAATCACACTGTCCGCAGTATTGTTATCGTGATCATCGCCGACGAATGTTACAAGATTTCTCCAACTGCCGTAGTTTGGATTTTGTTCATATTGTTGAATTTTGCTTACAATTGCGTTGGCATCCTGTTCGCTTCTTGCAGGCAGTCTTCCCAAAGACATAGAGATCCTCGAAGAGGTCAGGGAACCTTTGAAGTCTACGAAATAGTCGTCGGTGGCATAGCTATCAACCTGATCCAACGAATTATCCGATTCATAGGCTGGAACATATTCCGGGAGGCTGGCCACTTTGTTCTTATAATCATAAGTTCCGGCCCCGAAGAGAATGACGTAAGAAGGAATCTGCTGGTCATTTGAATAGACAAAGTTCAGATAATCTCGAATCGCGGTTGGGTCAGGAATTCCGCAAGCGAATTCATTGTATATATCCGTAGTTTTGACAACAATCGTTTTGAGCCCATCAAAACTCTGTTTGAAATTCGCAAGCTGGTTCGCTTGTGATAAAAAATCGGGCGGGGTAATGATTATCAGGTCCGTACCGGAAACCTGGCCGCGAAGATCGGAGTTCTGAATTTGTGAAATGCCTCCTGCGGTCAGAAAGCCGTTCTCGCCAACGGCATAAAATCGTTTCGATGCCCCGGCAGCTGTCTGGATGCCGAACGAAGCCGTCTCACCGCTGATTGAATCGGGCTGTACCATGCTAACATTGGCAAAATCTGTTACATCGAAGACTCTTACGTTATTGCTGGAAAATCCCTGGACGGAATAATATACTGCGGCATTCGTGTCGGGAGCGTAGAAATTCAGGGCATCATTGAGCGCCTGAAATCTCCTTTTGTAAAAAATCTCGAACCAATCGACGTATCCTTTAGCTAACTGAGAATCCGAGTCATAAACGATTTTCAAAGCGCTCATATCATTCAAAAGATTTCCGGTGCCCGTGTAATCCGGCGTAGACACGGCTATAGCATAAGGGCCTTGATCGCTGTATGGACCTGTAATATCAACAACGCCGCCGTTAATTGTCCCCAGCTGAGTTCCGGTAGAGTTTTCATAAATGGTGAACCAGTTTGCCTCGTCGCTTCTCGACGCAAAACTCAGCCTGTACGTAATGGGCTGCGTCGGGTCCAATCCGTACAGCTTGTTAAGATATTCGACTGTGTTGACGCCTGCATTATCTTGTGTTGACTTTTCAAGGATCGCACCGTACCAATCTTTGCCGGAACCTTGAAGGTTATAAAGTTCACTGTCCGCAGCAACCATCGACGTGAAATCTTGAGGCATATAGTATGACGATGAATGATAGCTTGGAGCTATCTGCATCCGCTTTCCGGCCTGCCCGCCATAGGTCATGAAGTAGTAGTTTGTCTCAGTATAATAGTTCAGGTAATGATGGTATGTGTGTGCTGATGGATCGTAAGTCCATTCTCGCGGCGATTTTCCGTAAAATAATATGTAATCGGCGGGTTCAAAATTGTCCGTGCCGTCTGAATTTCCATTGAAAACATATATTGCGTTCTCCATGATATCGGCAGGCCGGGGGGAGTCCGGAGGCTCCGGCAATGCATCTCCGCCGTCGTTAAAAATTCTGATCGTGTTCAAATGGATACTGTCAACGGGAATTTTTGCGTCTCTCAGATTCTGATAAGTGAGCCTGTAAATTCCGCTCTGGGATATCGAAAGGCTGTACCATGGCCCTTGGGCAAGAACACTTGAGGTTTGAATTTTCTGAAATTGATTCCGAACGCTTCCCTTCACGATCGCATTTCGCACCTGCGAATAATTAACCAAACTCTCTAACAGCAACCGATCCGTACCGACTGCCTGGGCTGTAATGCCTGAGCCTGTCGAAGCAACTTGAAACACGACCCTTTTCAAAACCTTGTAGGAACCTGTTAGACTGTCATATAAAAAAGGATAGACTCTTATCATCGATACAAGATGCCGCCGTTGTTCAGACGGTGCGTCGTAGGAGACAAACTCAGATGCCGCGAACAACGCCCGTGCCGACGGCAGGCCGGAACTGCGCACAGGCCGCATCATGGAACGCGTCGAGTAATCCGTCTGAACTATTCGGACATTAATTTGTCGGGAAAAAACCCCGACCATGACCGGTATGAACGTCTTGAGGTAGCCTGAGGAACTCACTTCCGGCACCGCATGATCAAACAAAAGCTTCAAATATGAAACTCCGCCTTGTTTAATTGTATCGGCACCGAACAAATCGGGAGTCACTTCGATCAGTGTTGAGCCGGCTCCTTCCGACAAAACCCGCATGTCCTGAGCAAAAGATAGTTGCGCAATGGCAGATGCCAGAAGAGCGTACGCGATAATTTGTGTTTTCATTCTCCAACAATAAAAAAGCCGAATACAGACCCTTGCACCGTATTCGGCAAAAAGTTCATCAAAGGTCTATCACAGCACTTATTTTAAACCTTTAACGAACTTTCTATAAAATCTTTCCTTCTTGTATTTTTAAAATATAGCAGGAATATGAAACTCTGTCAAGGCGTAACGGATTTATCTCGACCCGGCACACAGCTCTTGAATGGCGTCCCCAAGGGGATTTGAACCCCTGTTACCGCCGTGAAAGGGCGATGTCCTAGGCCACTAGACGATGGGGACAAAAAGCTCATAGTTTATAGCTCGCGGTCAAAAATTCCTGGCACAAGCTATTTGAGGAGTGCCTTCTTCAGAAAATAATTTAGAAGTCCTGAGCCGAAATTACAAGGAATCTTCAAGCCGAATGCTACATTCTATGACTAATGACCAGTGCGCCGCCCAGGCTGTCATGATCCGCTATTTCAGATTCGCATTCAAGAAAGCGAAAATATTCTCCCATGCTTCTGCCGTCTGCGTTTCATTATATACCGACGGATTATTGGGATTCATAAATGCGTGGTTAACGCCCGGATAAACGTGAAACTCGATCTTCTTGCCCGCTGACTGCATAGCTTTCTTGAATGCCTCGCCCATTTTGGGCGTATATGTTTTGTCTAATTCCGCAAAGTTGCACAGGACAGGGCAATTGATCTGGCCGACAGCTGCGGCGGTCGTGTCAACGTTTCCATAATCGATGACGCAAGCCGCCAGCTTCGGAAGCAACGTCGCAGCTTCAAACGAGTAAGAGCCGCCCATGCACCAGCCGATCACTCCGATCTTAGCAGTGTTAACATTCTCAATGGAAGCAAGATATTCGAATGCGGCTTTGAGATCCATCGCGCCTCGCTCTTTCGGCACCGACACCAACAATTTGTAAGCATCCTGCGGCGTCGAAGCAAGCGCTCCACGATATAAATCTATTGCAAGTGCGACATATCCTCTCGCAGCAAAATCTCTCGCATCCTGTTTCATCCAGTCTGTCAATCCCCACCATTCATGGATAACAATCAACGCCGGATGTTTTCCGGCATCAGCCGGTTGGGCAAGATAGGCAGAGACGGTGTCGCTCCCGCTGACGTACTGAACTATGCTCGTCTTTATTTCAGCCGCATCGGCCAGCGAGACAAAGACTACACAGACAAACACAATGACTCCCTTCATCGATTCCTCCTTTTTGATAACTACGAATTATCCATTCGCGCTGTCATTCGCACGCGGATGGATTCGCTCTCACTATCCGGTAATTGCTGATTACTGCTCAATGGTAACAAAAAATTCAGTTCTGCTCCAAAACTCTCGTGATCTTATCGACCAGCATCGACTTCGGTACTGCGCCTACGAGTTGTTCCGCAACTCTCCCTCCGTTAAAAATCAGGAGTGTCGGAATGCTCATTATGCCGAACGTCATTGCGATTTCCTGGTTGGCATCGACATCGACTTTGGCAACCTTCAATTTGCCGTCATACTCCGCGGCGAGCTGTTCCACAACAGGGGCGATCATTTTGCATGGACCGCACCATGCTGCCCAGAAATCTACCAGCACAGGCAGATTACTCTTTACGACTTCGGATTCAAAATTTTGCACATTTACAACGACGGGTTTCATTTAATTTCTTCCTTCAGAATTTTTTAAATTATTTTGCCTCCACCCGGAAGTTGCCAGTCTCGGACTCCGCATGAAATGAGATCTCGCCCGTTCAAAGACCAGACAGAAGCGTTAACCTGTGATCACGAAATTAATCTCACGTTTTCCTTTCCAAAAAGGCCGAACAGTGCATCCACAAATTTCCGGTTAGGATCCACCGACTTATTCGATCTGAAAATTTTTGGCTTCCCATTTTCACTGTTAACGCTAAAGAAGATGGAACAATTCCCGGTAGAGTAATTCCCCAGCATCTCCTTCAGCGAAACCAGACCCTCTTTGGAGTTGTCGCTTCTGTCAATAGAAACCGCTATACTTTTTGTCAGCTTTCCTGCGGCTTCTTCCATTGAGATTGCCTCGTTTGCCATAATGCGGACCGAGTCGCCATTTGATTCAGCCTTACCCGAAACCAGGACGATGGAATCGGCAAACAGCACGCCTTGATATTTTGAATATGCATCGGAGAAAAAAATCACATCGCCCTTCCCCGTAAAATCTTCCAGCTGGACGAAGGCCATGGTGTTACCTTTCTTGTCGATCTTCCGCCGGACATCGACCACAATCCCGGCCGCTTTCGCGCTCATCCCCTCGACTATGGAGCTTGAATCGCCAAGGCGAACATTTGTAAATGAATTGTATTCCTGCTCGAATCTAAGAAGCGGATGTCCGGATATATATACGCCGATCAATTCCTTCTCGCGATTTAGTTTCTCCCCCTGGCTCCATTCTTCAACCATCGACAGCGACGGATAATTTACAAGTTTCTTCTGGTCTGCGCCCAGAATATCGAAAAGAGATGATTGGGAACTTGACTTGCTCTCCTGTATCGACTGGCCGAACTGTGATATGGTCTCGAATGAATTATATAATTGCGCCCGCCGGTGTCCCATGGAATCAAACGCGCCGGCTTGGACAAGGCTTTCAAGCGCCCGCTTGTTCACGGATTTCATGTCGACACGGGAGACGAAGTCGAAAATATTTTCGAATTTTCCTCCGTCATTTCTTGACCGGATTATTTCCTCGGCTGCGCCGACTCCGACATTTTTTATCGCGCTCAGTCCAAATCTCAGCTTCCCTTCGGTCACCGAAAAATCGGCGAGACTCTCATTCACATCCGGCCCGAGTACGGTGATTCCGAGCTTTCTGCATTCGGCCAGAAGGAGGGTGGTCTTGTTCAGGTCGCCTATTTCGCTCGTGAGCGCTGCCGCCATGAACTCCGGCGGATAATAAGTTTTCAGATATGCGGTCTGGTAAGCGAGGACCGAATAGGCAACAGCATGAGATTTATTGAACCCGTATGAAGCGAACTTATCTATCAAATCGAAAATTTCTCCGGCGAGTTTCCTATCGATAGAATTCTTGATCGCTCCTTCGACAAAAAGTTTTTTCTGCTCCGCCATCAAGATTTTGTCTTTCTTTCCCATCGCACGGCGCATCATATCTGCCTGCGCGAGCGTGAATCCTGCAATCGCGCTCGCTATCTGAATCACCTGCTCCTGGTAAACCATGACACCGTAAGTCGGCTTAAGGATTTGCTCCATCTTAGGATGCAAATATTCTATCGGCTTCCTTCCGATTTTCCTGTCGATGAAATCTTCTATCATTTCCATCGGGCCGGGTCGATACAGTGCATTCATCGCGACGACATCGTCCATCGAGGTCGGGTTCAACTTCTTGAGGTACTCCTGCATCTTGGAACTTTCAAACTGGAACACGGCAACAGTCTGCCCGGCCGCAAAAAGCTCGTAAACTTTCGGATCGTCGTAAGGAATCCCGTCAAGATCGATTTCCTTTCCGTGATTTTCTTTGATCCGGCGGAGAGCGTCTTCAATTACGGTCAGCGTCCTCAGCCCTAAGAAATCCATCTTGAGAAGACCGATCTCCTCGAGGCTCTTGTACTCATACTCGGTGATGACTTCCGTCGAGGGCGTCTTGTAAAGCGGCACATAATCGGTAATTTTCCCGGGAGCGATCACGACTCCGGCGGCGTGCGTACCGACATTCCTGTTGGTCCCTTCGAGCACCAGCGAGTATTCGATAAGCTGTTTTATCTTCGGGTCGTTGCTCTCTTTCACCCAGCGAAGCTCGGGGATCGTATCGACCGCTTCGCGAAGCGGCGTGACCCGACCAAGGATAACGGGGATTTGCTTCGTGATAGATTCAGTCGTCGAAAGAGAAATGCCGAGAACTCTTCCAACGTCTTTTAGGACGGCCCGCGAAGAAAGGGTTCCGAAGGTGACGATCTGGCACACCGACTCCTCTCCGTATTTTCTCTTGACATAATCGATGACGAGATTACGTTTGTTGTCGGCGAAGTCGATATCGATGTCCGGCATCGAGACGCGATCGGGATTCAAAAATCTTTCAAAGAGAAGACCATACTTAAGCGGATCCACGTTCGTAATCCCGAGCGCATACGACACGATACTTCCTGCCGCACTTCCCCTCCCGGGACCGACGCGAACGCCCATCTCACGAGCACTGTTTATGAAGTCCTGCACGACGAGAAAATATCCCGCAAATCCCATTTTCTTTATGACGACTATTTCATGGTCGAATCTTTTTCTAATATCAGGACTGATTTCGCCGTAGCGTTTGGTTAAACCGTCGTAGGCTAACTTCTCAAAATAATCTTCCGGACTCGACACCCCGGCATCTGCAGGTATCGGAAATCGAGGCATCAAATCTTTTTTCAGCTCTAATTTCAAATCGCACTTATCCGCAACCTCCAATGTATTCTCTATGGCACCCGGCCCGAAATCATAGTCCGCGAATGCCCTTTCCATTTCCTCCTGACTCTTGAAATAAAATTCCGGAACTTTATACCGCAGCTCTGTGGGATCCTTCGTGCCGTTGCTGGACTGAGAGATATTCAGCAGAATATTATGCGGAATCGCATGTTCCTTTCTTAGATAGTGGCCGTCGTTCACCGCCACCATTTTCACCCCGATCTCCCTCGCAATCTTCGGAACGCTTGCGAGCACCCGTTTCTCTTCGTCGAGACCGTGGCTGTGAACCTCCAAATAATAATCTTCACCAAAGACATCTTTATATTTCAGGGCGGCTTTTCTCCCGCTTTCGATATCTCCGTTGACTATCGGCTCAGATACCGGGCTGCTGAGGCACCCGCTCAGCACGATCAGTCCATCATGGTTTTCCGATAAGAGATCGAAGTCTACCCTGGGCTTGTAGTAATATCCTTCCAGATGTGCGATGGAGACCAGCTTGATGAGATTTTTATAACCTGTATAATTCTTCGCAAGAACCGTCAGGTGGTTGTATTCGTTTTTTTCGTTCCGCTTTCCCTTGGCGACATACATCTCACACCCAATTATGGGTTTGATACCAGCCTTCTTCGCAGATTTATAAAACTCAATCGCACCGAACAGAACCCCGTGGTCGGTCAAGGCGAGCGCGGGCATTTTGAACTCGACTGCGCGAGCAATCATGTCATTGATCTGGGTCGCGCCGTCTAACAAGCTGTAATGCGAATGATTATGAAGATGAACAAACTGCTGCATATTAATTCATTAAAATAGGATAAAGTGTAAATTCGGTTATCGTATAATTGTCGAAAAGTGTGCGGAAATAAAGATCGACATTGTCGAACGGACTGTAAATCTCGATCGTGTGCCACCCTGCTGCAGCAGAAATAGAAGGTGGAACATAATTCATTTCCTCGTCGTCAAATTTCAGCGTCGGCTTTCGTGTGCACCCGACGCAGCTTATCGACAAAGATGGATCATATGAAAACTGCGTACTCTTCTCCTGCTGTGCCATGAAAAACGTTTTGCCGTCCACGTTCAAATAATTGTTGGCAACTTGGATCGAAACCGAGTCGCCTCCTATCAAATATAGCGGTAATCCGCGAACCCACATGCTCGCCCCGATCACATCGACATAGAACCATCCAGGCGAGACACCTTTCGCCAACACTCGTGAATGTCCGTGGCGGATTGAAATCCTATATGAGCCGCTCAGATCAAAATCAAAATCAATTTTAGAATCAACAGTAAAAATAGTTTTCGTTGTGTCGAACGGGTTCACCACGTAGTTATTAGAAACTCTGGAAAGGCCTATGCTTATCGAAGGTCTCAAGAACGCGCATGAAGATAATCCCAGAGAAAGAGCCGCCACAAATTTTAAGAAAGTAGTCATCTCACCACTGACATGAATTTAACACATAATTCGACAACTTTTCTAACGGTTTCTGCAAATTTTCAGACACTTGTGTTCATGACAAGCAACTTCGGTTCGGTCATCTCGTTGATCGCGTATCGGACACCCTCTCGACCGAAGCCCGAATCCTTGACGCCGCCATACGGCATGTTGTCAATCCTGTAAGTCGGATAGTCATTTATTATGACGCCGCCGACTTCTATCTCGTCGAAAGCGCGGAAGATTTTCCGTGAGTCGTTGGTAAAAATTCCCGCCTGGAGTCCGAACCGGGTATCGTTGACCTTTTGGATCGCTTCCTCGAAAGCAGAATATTTATCCAGGACCGCAACAGGCGCAAATGCCTCCTCGCAATAAAGACTGATATTTGTGGGTACGTTTTCGAAAATGGTCGGCTCGATGACATTTCCTTCCCTCTTGCCGCCTGCCAACAGTTTTGCACCGGCGCCTTTTGCCTCTTCAATCCAGCTGAACGCACGATCTGCTTCACCATGGCTTATCATCGGCCCCACGACCGTGTCATCATCAAGCGGATTACCAATTTTCAATTTCCTGGTCTGCTCTACGAACAATTCCCTGAACTTTTCGTACAAATCTTTATGCACGAAGATCCTCTGCACCGAGATGCAAATTTGCCCCGCGTTTGAGAATGCTCCAATAGCCAGTCGCTTCGACACAAAATCAAGATCGGCATCAGGCTCGACAACGGCGGCAGCATTTCCACCTAATTCAAGCAAGACTTTTTTCTTGGGTACCTTCGATTTTAAATGCCATCCAACTTTCGGACTTCCTGTGAAGCTGAGCATCTTCACGCGCGGATCAGCGGAGAGTCTCTCTGCAATTTCATTGCTGCAAGAGACAACGTTGACCGCACCTTCAGGGACACCGGAGTCAGAGAAGATGCCGGCAAGCAAAATTGAAGTGATCGGCGTTTGTGGAGGGGATTTGTGTACCACAGTATTTCCCGCCGCGAGTGCCGGAGCGATTTTATGGGCAACGAGATTAAGCGGAAAATTAAACGGCGTAATGGTCGCCACGGGACCTATCGGGTAGCGCTTTACTATTCCCCATCGGTTCTCGGAGCCGGGTGCAATGTCGAGGGTTACAACTTCACCGGAAATTCTCGTGGACTCTTCGGCTGCAATGGAAAACGTCAGGACGGCCCTGTCAACCTCAGTCCTGGTATACTGGATCGGCTTGCCGGATTCCAACGTCATGGTACGGGCGATCTCTTCTTTCCGGCTCCGGAGTTGATCCGCTGTTCTTCGTAAAACTTCCGCGCGTCGGTAGGCCGGAAGCCTCCGGGTTGTTTCAAATCCTTTTTTGGCGGCGTCGACGGCCTCCCCGATCTCGACCTCCCCGGCCTGGAACACCTCGCCGACAAGGGAGCCGTCATAAGGATTGGTCACGGCCAAACGATCTCTCGTCTCAATCCATTTTCCGCCGATAAACAGTTTATATTCCACAGCGTGGTCCCTTAATTATAACCATCCGCTAACGTCGGGCGTTTTTACAAACGCGCCGGAACCTAAACACAGCCGGATACGCAGTCAGATTTTCAAAAAGCCTTTGACTTCATCAAGCACGTCCGACGCTGCGACAACTTTTCGCTCGCCGGTCTTCCTAAACTTCAATTCAATTTTTCCCTGCTTCAAATTTCTCTCGCCGACAATCACCTGCACAGGCATTCCGAGAAGATCGGCATCCTTGAATTTGAATCCCGGACTTATGCCCTGCCTGTCATCGTAAAGAATCTCTATGCCTGATTTCGAAAACTCTCCGTATAGATTTTCCGCCTCCTGAACTACTTCTTTGTTGTCCATGTTGACGGAAATCAAGTGTACCATAAAAGGCGCAATCGACTTATCCCAGATTATCCCATCCAGATCGTGATTCTGTTCGATGTGGCAGGCTATGATTCTTTCGACTCCTATGCCGTAGCTCCCCATGACGATCGGCTTCTCCGTTCCGTCTTCATCCAGATAATTCGCGTGAAGCGAGACGGAATACTTAGTACCAAGTTTGAAAATGTGGCCGATTTCGATCGCGTTTACGATCCGCAGCTTTCCTTTGCAATTCGGACACGGCTCGCCCGCGTCGATCGTTCGCAAATCATAATAAGCTTCCACCTTTGTGTCGCGCTTCAAATCGATGTGTGTGACATGATAATCGTCCTTGTTCGCGCCGCTGATCAGTTCGTTAGCGCCTTCGAGCCGTTTGTCCGCGATTATTTTAAATTCCCGCAGACCGATGGGGCCAATTGAGCCCGCATTTGCGCCGGTATATTTCGCAAGTTCTTCGGGTGCCATCGCGGATGCATTCTTTCCGATTGCGGTAAGAAGTTTCGCCTCGTTCAGCTGGTCGTTGCCGGACATCAGGATCAGGACAGGGGTGTCATCGACTTTATAGACAAGAGATTTGGCAAGTCTCTCAGTAGAAATCTTCAAGAATTCGCCGAGCTGATCGATGGTCTTGATATTCGGCGTGTGAATTTCTTCCGGCATCTCAGAGCCATCGATCCTTCCAAGCGGCGCTACAGCGCTCGATGCTACTTCAAGATTTGCGGCATAGCCGCAATTATCGCAAAGGGCACAAGTGTCTTCCCCATCGGGTGATTCGACCATAAATTCCTGCGAACCCGTACCACCCATCGCACCGCTCGATGCACCGACGATAAAAAATTTCAACCCGCTCCGCGAATAAATTTTTTTGTAAGCCTCTTTGTGAAGCTCATAACCTTTGTCGAGATCCTCGAAACTCCTGTCGAAGGTATACGAGTCCTTCATGAAAAATTGCCTTCCGCGGATAACGCCCGAGCGCGGGCGCGGCTCGTTCCTGAACTTCGTCTGAATCTGGTACCAGATTTTCGGCAGGTCGCGATACGATTTGATATTGTCTTTGGCGATCGTCGTGAAAACCTCTTCGTGCGTCGGTGCAAGGACAAAAGGACGATTCTTAACATGAAACAGGGTATCTCCGAACGACTCGACTCTTCCCGTCTGCTCCCATATCTCAACGGGATTGAGTGCGGGAAGCTGGAACTCCTGCCCGCCGATAGCGTCCATCTCCTGCCGTATAATTTCCATGACTTTCTTCATGACACGCCAACCGAATGGAAGCCATGAATAGATTCCGGCCGACAGAGGGCGAATCAGTCCGGCCCTCACCATCAACCGGTGGCTCGCCATGGTCGCGTCAGCAGGATTTTCTTTCAGCGTAGGAAGAAAGTATGTGCTAAGTCTCATTTCAGTTGTCTGCTTTCAGCTCTCAGGTTTTAGGATTTTCCCGAAGGGATTCCTTCGGAAAGAGTTTCGAATTTGTTTTTGTGCCCCTGGCGTGACTCGAACACGCGACACAGAGTTTAGGAAACTCTTGCTCTATCCAACTGAGCTACAGGGGCAGGAATCCTTTACTAATTTATTTCTTCGAGGGAAGATTTACAATTGACGAAACGCTTGAAATCTGTCTCCCAAAACAAAAAAGCCGACCCGCGTTGAACACGAATCGGCTTTGAAAGGAAATCTTTCGGTCTTACTTATAAAGGAAGTATTGCACGATCTTTGCCAGGCGCGGATCTGCGGCCGGATATGCGTTTATCACATCCTGGTTGTGATAATCTGTCCACACGTAAGTGCCTGCACCGAGCGAGTTTTCAACGATGCAATAAATAATGGGGGAAGTTCCCTGGATATACGCATATGTTTTGGCGACTGCACTTGGAGGTAGATCGGTAAACTTCTCGTACCCCGACAAGTTTCTGGAGTCAGCTGAAACCCAATTCAAAATTGCTCCGCCCACGTAAGCGTTAAGATTCGGGTCTATTATATGGATGGAATCCACGGATCCGTTTGGATATTGATCATCGTAATTCTGATAATAGCCGGGGAATATTCTCTGCAGGTGATAGTAATTGTAGTGGCCGCCGAACACTTTTCCGCCGTTCGTTATGTAGCGTCCGTACTCGCGTGAAAGTTGAGCGTAATCGTCACCGCCTTCACTGCCGCCATCGCAGTCGGAGAAAACGAGAGTATAACCGGCAAGATAGCTCTGTGCTTTCACCGAGTCCGTGGCAATGTTATTAATAAGGTCGGAGACATAGATCGAATCGTACCCGCCAAAGTTCAGAACCTTCAACACGTCTTCAGTCGCTTCGGCACTAGCTTGAACCACCAAAACCTTGAGTGCGGTGTTTCTCACAACTTGATGATTCCCGATGTTTGTACCGGTTTGGCTTGCTGAAACACTCGCGGTAAACGTCACCTGGAAGATGGCGCCGAGTTTGGCGACAAAAGTCTGGTTCCCTGCCGGTGCCTTTATCGTGGCTTTACCTGTCGTGTCGGTAACCGCCGCAAAAACCGAATCGTTATCGGCCTTACCCTGCAATTTGAAAATTGCACCGGCCTGAGGGTTCCCCGCAGGATTCAAGATCGTGGCAGTGACGGGATACAATGGTCCGTTACTCACGCTGTTTGAACTTTTCGAACAGCTTTCGAACAATACCACAGAGATGAGCAATAAAAATAGAATCGAAGATGTTCTTTTCATGATGCCTCCTTATTATGAACCAGCAAATGTTCTGATTCGCGTTTTAAAAGATTCTTTTGGATTGCCAGAATTATTAATTTAATATAACATACTAATCAATCTTTTTCATGTGATTAATAGCACGGGTAGGAAATCAAGCCTGATAAACAGTTAATATTCAAACGGTCCGCTTTTATATTTCGGTCTATCTTGAAACTGTCGGCAAATAGAGACAAATTTGTTACCGATTCAAGCCAACAGAGAGCAATTAATGAAAACGGACCAAGCCGCGCAGACAAAAAGAGAATCCACAAAATCGCACTGGGAAAATTTCTGGTCGGAAAAAAAAGAAGTCCGCGAAGTCTATTCGAATGACGACCGTGTCCTGCGAAACGTCCTGAAAGTTGCAGATCTCAGGGGGAAACGCGTTCTCGAGATAGGGGCCGGAACGGGACGAGACAGCTTCGGCATGGTGGAACATGGTGCGAGTGTGTTCATGCTGGACTACTCAAAAAATTCACTGAGCATAATAAACAGCATCGCGGCTCAAGAAAAAATCGACGTAAGTTCCATCGGCGGAAACGCATTTTCACTTCCGTTCCCCGACGACTCGTTTGACCTGGTTTTTCATCAAGGGCTTCTCGAACACTTTCGAGAAAATGATGCCAAAAACCTGCTGAAAGAAAATGTTCGGGTCGTTAAAAGTGGCGGGCTGCTTTTGGTCGACGTTCCTCAGCGGTACCACGTCTACACGGCAATGAAACATATTCTCATCGCACTCGACAAATGGTTTGCGGGCTGGGAACGAGAGTTCTCCATTCCTGAGCTCGACAGGCTTTTGCGATCGCTCGGGGTTGTACCAGTTTACCGGTACGGCGAGTGGATGTACCCGAGTCTTTTCTACCGGGTCGTGCGCGAAGGACTCGGAAAATTCGGGATAAAACTCCCGCTCAATCCAACCCCCATCAGGGCGCTTGCAAATTTCCGCAGGAAAATTAGAGAAACACTCCGCGGGACTCCCATCATGCTCCACACTTCGCTGTCCTGCGGAATCATCGCCAGAAAGCCTTAAGACGTGGAATCAAAATTCAAAACGCAAAATTGAAAATTCTCGTCATCGCTCTCTCCGGAATCGGGGACGCCCTCCTCTTCACTCCCGCGGCATCGCTGATAAGAAAAAATTTTCCGGGAACCGGGATCGATGCGCTCGTCATGTTTAAGGGCGCAAAGGAAATTTATGAGCAGAGCGGACTCTTCGACAAAGTCCTCTTCCATGATTTTTTGAGCGCGCCAAAGACAGAGTCGCTGGGAGTTGTGCTCGGCCTTCGGAAAAAATACGACGCGTCTATAGATGTATATCCCTCGAATAGAAGAGAATATAATATCATACAATTCTTAATCGGTGCGAGAAAACGCGGCGCGGTCAGTTATCTGCGGCGTGATTCACTGGAGCTGGGATTTCTAAACAACGTTCGGCTGACGGAAAACGATCTGCTCCACAACGTTCAGGAAAATATTCGCATGTGCGAGAAGCTGCTGGATTTTTCCGCAGCCGAAGAGCCCGACCTTGTTTTACCGATCGACGAAAAACAGCAGGGAGATAAATACCTCGCAAATGCGGGCATAAAAGACTCAGATCTTGTGATCGGATTTCATGCCGGTTCAGCGACTTTCAAAAACCAAGCGAAGAGACGATGGGAGCCGGAAAAGTTTTCAGAGCTGGCAAAATTGCTGGCGGAGAAGAATAATGCCCACATCTTGATATTCGGGGGACCGGATGAAACCGACCTGAAAAATAAAATCCGGGACGGTTCAGGAACGCCGAGAGTTTTGATACCGCAAACGGAATCAATCCTAGCAAACGCAGCACTGGTAAAAAGATGCAGCATTTTCGTCACGAACGATTCCGGGTTGATGCACCTTGCTTCGGCATTGAAAATACCGACGGTGGCCATAATCGGACCGACAAACACGAATTACATTCATCCATGGCACACCAGCTACGAGATCGCGTCGCTTTATCTTGATTGTTCGCCGTGCTTCTTCTACTCTCCCCGGCCGCTTACCTGCTCGCGAACGGATATAAAATTCAAATGCATCAAAGAACTTCCTGTTGAAATGGTTTACCAGAAAGTTATCCGCCTCCTGAATAAAAACATATAGGCGGTCCTTATCCGCCGATTTCCAGCCAAAGGCAAAGAACAGCGTGCTAATTGGTGTTCCTCCACTTGACAAACACTCTGAAAAGAGTTATCATATCATGGTACACGAAAGGAGAGCATCGTGAGGAGGATACTGAATTCCGAATTGTTGATTTTGCAGGCACCCTGCTCGGAGTGGTCGACCCGGAAGGCCTTACCTGCCAAAATTTTTCATTTCCCGCAATCCTGCGATGTTGCGGCCGCGTACGTCCCGAGCCGCCTGATTAAGCGCCTAATTTCAATCTAAAACTTAAGATTTCAAGGGAACGAGGCTGATCATGGGAGCCATAAATGAAAGCTATTGGGAGACGTTCGTCGCCATCATGGCGGCATTTGCATTTCTTGCACTTCTTATTGAGCGTGCGCTCTACCAGGTGTTTGATTCCAGGATTTGGAAATGGGTCGAGGCTTACCTGGATCGACAAACCGGGCTCGATTATTTTGACTTGAAACCCTGGATTTCTGCCGCCGTCTCAATCGCAATCGTCTTTCAGTTCAATCTCGATATGGTTAGGACTATTTTCAATTCGACCGAATCCCATCCTCTATCGATGATCATCACCGGGTTGTTTGTCTCAGGCGGAAGCACGGGTGTCTACAAGTTTTTCAAGCGTGCTCGTCAAGTCAAAGATGCCATGGCAGAGCAAAAGATGACTCTGGTCAAAACCAACAAGCGAAGCCTCGCCCAAAAACGGGAAAACGAAACATAGGAATAACTGTTGCAGCCGAACGACCGACAATTTCAGAATTCAACTATCAAATAACTCAAAGCCAAAAAGCAGGAGGATCATATGGCAAAGCGAAAGAAAGTATCCCGCGCGGGAAAATCGCGGAGCACACGAAAGACACAATCCGGCAAACTCGGCTACGGCTGGCTGCCCGATCTGCCGGATCACCGGGATCTCTTGTACGGACAAATTCGTCCGGCAATTGCCCCACTTCCATCTTCGATGGATCTTCGACCGACTTGTTCACCCGTTGAAAACCAAGGACAACTTGGAAGTTGTACGGCAAACGCACTGGTCGGCGCGCTTGAATTCTTGGAGAAGAAAGACGGCATGAAACTCGTCGACCTGAGCAGACTCTTCATTTATTATGACGAGCGCGCCGTTGAACACACGGTAAAGTCAGATTCCGGCGCGCAAATCCGTGATGGCATTAAAACGCTCGCCAAACAGGGAGTGTGTCCGGAAAAAGAATGGCCCTACAACGTCGCAAAATTTGCAGCCAAGCCATCAGCGAAGTGTTACAAAGATGCGCTCCAGCATGTTATCACTTCGTACCAGCGCATCCTGACGTTAGACGAAATGCGAAGCTGTCTTGCCGGTGGATTCCCATTTGTATTTGGGTTCACGGTCTATGAAAGTTTCGAGTCGCAGCAAGTCGCGCAAACCGGGATCTTAAACATGCCACAGCCGGGCGAGAAGGTGATGGGCGGTCATGCGGTAGTTGCCGTTGGTTATGATGATTCACAGAAACGTTTCATCATACGCAATTCGTGGGGAGCAAGCTGGGGACAGCGCGGCTATTTTACAATGCCCTATGATTATCTCGCCGACAGAAATCTGTCGGATGACATCTGGACAATTCGAAGAGGCGAACACATGTAGTAAGCTCACAAGTCATGGCTCATAGATCGTGACTTCGTATCTGTGAGCCATGAAGTTTTTCTAAATACTTGGGAAGATATCATTTGTGGACTTGCCATTCCTGCATTTCGGTTTGACAAGTTCTTCGCGCTGAAAGTTTTTCAGTTGGAATGAAATACGTTTTCCGATACATTAAGATGTGTGTCACGGGTTTGTATGCAGCATAACTTCATGAAATACTACCATGTGAAGCAGAGATTACGAATTCACGGTTGCGGACAGTCATGAAGAAATTCATTTCAACACTCTTGATCCTGGTGCTCGCGGCAGATCTTCTAAATGCGCAGGGATCAAAAGTCACCATAACCACTCACGACGGCGGTTGCCATACGTGGAGAATTCTTTTTGCCGACAGCAGTACACTTGTGGTCTGGAAAAGTGATTCGTCGTATGACGCTGACAAGATCAGTGAATATGCAGCGCGGCTGTACCCTTCTGAGATAAATCGCATTATTGTTCCGAGACATAGCTGTTTGTGGGCCGGGGCAGGCATAGGTCTTTTGACCGGCGCCGCGGTCGGAGCTTTTATAGGCTACTCTTCCGGCGACGATCCAGCCGATGAGTTTCTCAGCATGAATGCCAGCGAAAAGGCAGAACTAGCAGGAATCTTTCTCGGCCTCAGTGGAGCAATCTTCGGAGGAACTGTGGGTGCTGCGCACGGACTTGACGACGATGACTTCATCCTGAACGGACATCAGGAGAGATACATTGCAGTATTGCCGGAGTTGCAGGAAAACGCCTTGTTTCAATCTACACCCCCGCCTGAGCTGCGTGATTTCATTTCGCGAAGCGCAGAGCCCTCTGTTCAAAGTCGCAGATTGACTTCTAATGAAATGAATCGATTACCCGAGCCTCCGATCCCAAGGGTCCATCTTTCGGTGAGTGGAGCGGTATCTATAACAGGACCGGCGGGTGACAATCTCAATGCGGCATTTAATTCTTCCGGCTTCGGAGGAACGGTGAATGGCTGGCTTGGAACTGCATACTATCCAAGCAATTATGGGAATCCTTTTGCGTGGGATATTTCCAGCGACTATGATCTAGCCAGCAATATTCGGTTAGGATTGAGATACATTAGCGACATTGCAGAGCGGGATGTCGAGGGTCCGGATGAGGAAACCGAAGGCAGTCGCGGTATTTCTTACAGCTTGCTTTTAACATACGTAGCCTTACCTGTGGATAGTCTGCTTTCATCACGCTCCGAAGTTGCACTTGAGGCCGGTCCAAGTTTCAATTCGTTGTACGTCGGCGGGACGTTGTCTGCGGAGTATTTGTCCGCCGGATTCGTCTATACAGCAGTTCTGTTCCATGAGAGAAAGAACGTGTTGGGATATCAAGTTTGTGCCAGTTACGACTATTACTTTTCGCGCCACGTTTCGCTTCACTGTATGCTGAGTGGAAATTTCATCCCCTCGTCGGTTGATGTGCAGGAGGTACAATACACAAATCCTTCCAACGGTGAAACGAAAACGCTCAAGGCCCATTCCGTGAATTTTTCGGAGCTTTATATCTCCACCGGCATTCGATTCCATTTTTAATATGGCGATTCATCCTTATTGAAGATGGGTCAAGGAAATACCATATTCTTTTTTAAGGCTTCACATCGGCCGGCTGTAAGCTATCCCCTTCATTGAGTTGATTCTAAGAACTCAACTCATCAAATTCCAAAGATGGAGCCCGAGTACATTGCCGAGAAGTCTGTGTTCGTCGAAAAAGTTCATGTAGGAAGGCCGCTTCTTTACTCAATACTTCTAAACGGGTTGATTACAGTGGTGGAGCTGATCGGCGGCATTCTGTCCGGAAGCCTGGCACTCATCTCTGACGCGATGCACAACTTCAGCGACTTCATCGCGCTGATAATCAGTCTGATCGCCAGCCGGATGATGGACTGGGCAGGCAACACCAAGAAATCCTACGGCTACTTCCGTTTCGAAATCCTTGCGGCATTCATAAACTCCGTTCTCCTCGTTCTCATCGGCATTTATATAATTTATGAGGCGCTTGCTCGCTTTCGACATCCGGTGCACATCGATTCGGTAATGATGCTGATAGTAGCAATTGTCGGGTTAGCGGCAAATCTGTCGTCGGTTTTGCTGCTTCGCAAGCATAGAAGAGAAAATCTCAACATCAAGAGTGCCTTTCTCCATTTGATAACGGATACTCTGGAGTCCGGAGCTGTGATCGTCACCGCTGCAATTATCACCTTCATAAAATTTTCCTCGCTTGATTTGATCATGTCCGTCGTCATCGGCGTCTTCATCATAAAGAGTTCGTGGGACTTGCTGCTCGAATCGACCAACATCCTTACCGAAGGCTCCCCAAGAGGAATCGATCTCAACGAAGTGGGAAGCTTCATAAAGGATTTTCCGGGAGTCAAAGGGGTACACCATCTTCACATCTGGAGTTTGTCGTCCAATTTCCGCGCTTTGTCGGCGCATATCGTGGTCGATGACATGCAGCTCAGCCGCACTATTGAAATAACCTGGGAGCTAGAGCAGCAGCTTGCAGCGAGATTCAGCATCGACCATCCGACGTTCCAGCTGGAGACCCGGCTGAACCAAGATTGCGGCGAAGAATTGATTCCGCAGTATAAAGACGGAAACCGCAGATCAAAGACCTCTTGATGAGTTCCAATCCACAAAACATTGAAAGCGACCTGAGAAAAAAGATCTCGGGTGAAGTACTCTTCGACGAGATTTCCCGAACGCTCTTCAGCACGGATGCCTGCATGTACCAGATCAAGCCGCTCGGCGTCGTGGTGCCAAGGAATATCGAAGATGTCATCGAGACAGTCCGATATTGCTCCGAGCGGCAAATTCCGATTACGAGCCGGGGAGCCGGCACAAGTCTGGCCGGGCAATCGATCGGGAGCGGGATTATCCTTGTCTTCAATAAATATTTCCGGGAGATACTCGGCATCGATGAGGCAAAACAATCTGCAAGTGTACAGCCCGGAGTAGTTTTGGACAAGCTCGACAGATACCTCTTGCCGCATGGGGTTATGTTCGGTCCCGATCCATCCACAGGTAAGCAATGCGTCATCGGCGGAATGATCGGAACGAACGCGGCGGGTCCGCACACGGTTAAGTACGGTGCCACGAAGGACAACGTGCTCGAGTTGAAGGTCGTTACGTCCGGGGGAGAACTTCGGACTTTTTCGGCAGAAGCGTCTGAAAACGAATTCATCAGGAAAGTGGGGGACATCCTTCTCCCCCATAAGAACTTGATTGACAAAAGATTTCCGAAGACCTCGAAAAATTCTTCAGGCTACAACCTGAAGGACACGGTCAAAGACGGCGCGATAGACCTGACAAAACTGCTCTGCGGAAGCGAAGGGACACTCGGGATAGTCGTCGAAGCAAGATTAAAACTGGTCCGTCTTCCAAAAGAGAGAAGGAACCTGATCGCATATTTTTCATCCTACGAATCGTGCGCCGCCGCCGCAAAAGATTCCTTGCAATTCGGTCCGTCGGCAGTGGAGATGCTGGACAAAACCTTCTCGAACACGGCGCTCGGCATCGATCCGGTATTGGACGAGATACTTAAACAGAATTTCGTCTCGATAGTTATTTTTGAGTTTGAGGAAACAGAACCAGGTCTTGCAGAAGGGAAGATTTCCAGGCTATCCGAGCATCTCAAAATCCTGGGGTTAAGTCAAAGGCAGATCATGCCGCGCGACCAAAATGAGGCATCCAAACTCTGGCGAGTTCGCAAGGAAGCGTCCGCAATCTTTTACAAAATAGAAAAGCCCGGAAAGAAGACTTCGTTTGTGGAGGACGTTGCCGTCCCGATTGAAAGACTTCCGGTTTACCTGGTTGGTGTGCAGAGAATTCTCAAAAGATACGACCTGCAATGTGCTCTTTATGGCCACGCTGGCGACGGAAACACTCACACCATTCTCCTCCTCGATCAGAAGAACAGGGAGCATCTGGCGAAAATCGATCCGATCGCAAATGAAATTTATGATCTTGCAATATCCCTTGGCGGAACTCTGAGCGGCGAGCATGGCGACGGACTCTTGCGAACTCCTTTCCTGTCCAAACTCTATGGCGAAGAGATTTATTCGCTTTTCAAAGGAGTGAAGGAAATTTTTGATCCGGACGGAATAATGAATCCGGGGAAAATCATCGGAAGCCAAAACGAGTCCGTCGTCCACGACCTACGTTATGGTGAAAATTACAGAAGAGTCGGAACGGCGACATCTCTCGACGAGGCTGACATGGCAAACGAGATAGAGAAATGCCATGGCTGCGGATTGTGCCTGAGTTACTGTCCGACAGCTCTCGCAACATTTGACGAGAGGGCGACCCCGCGCGCAAAAGGAAATGTACTTCGTGGAATTATAAGCGGGGGTTTGGACTCGGACATTTTGGGGAAACAGGATTTCAAGGATGTTCTCGACTACTGCTTCAACTGCAAGCTTTGTCTTACAGAATGTCCAACGCAGATCGACATTCCCGGAATGGTGATCGAGGCGAAGACGATCTTTTTTGAAAAGACAGAAAAATCCCGACAAGATAAATTTATCAATCGACTCCCGATTTTTTCGGCCGCCGCTTCGGTTAGCCCGACGATCGCGAACCTGGCATCGGGTCTGAAGATTTTTCGCAAGCTTACAGAAAAGTTATTCGGCATCGACTATCGAAGACAGCTCCCCCTTTTCCACAAACCGCTTTTTAAACGAATTGGATTAAATAGAAAGACGGAGACCCCCCAAGGCAGAGTCATTTACTTTTCCGGCTGCTTTGCAAACTACAATGACGTTACAGGCGAAGGACTTGCCGCAGTAGAAGTACTCAGGCGAAACCGGATTGATGTTCGAGTGCTCGACAGCCTTCGTTGCTGCGGGATTGCACGTATAACTACAGGGAGCAAAAGTGAGGTGATCCCCGATGCCGCGTGGAACACAGCTCAGCTTGAAACTTACATAGATCAAGGCTTCGACATAGTTTTCTCCGCCCCAAGCTGCGCGCTGGCGGTAAAAGAAGATTATCCAATTTTGCTCGCTACCTCTTCTGCGGAAAAAGTCGCCGCACATTCATTCGAGCTCTCAGATTATCTTTCAGTACTCCATAAGGAAGGTAAACTTAACACGGACTTTGGCCCGATTGAAAAATCTGTTACATATCATAATCCGTGTCATTCGATTCCTCTCGGCGTAAGAAAGCAGCCGATCGATCTGATGCGACTCATCCCTGATCTAGAAATCTTAGAACTGGACGAGGATACCTGCTGCGGAATGGCGGGAACTTTCGGTTTGAAAAAACAATTCTATGATCTTTCAATGGAAGCGGGGGCAAATTTATTCGACCAGATAAAGGACAGGAAGGTCGATTCCGTAATTACGACCTGCGGAACATGCAACATCCAGATTTCGCAAGGCGCAAACGTGAAAGTTGAGCATCTCGCAAAGATCTTACTGGAAAGCTATAGGATGTACGACGGGACAGCAGGTCAGCACAAGAACGCGCAAAAAGGATTTTCAGATGAAGAAACCGTGTCAAAAATTTTGCAAACGGATTCCTTCGGGAAAAGCCTTATAGAATAAGCATGAACAGTTCCGCTATGCAGGTGAATTAGTTTTCTCCCTACTTTCGCATTTTTCTATCTCCCACTACGTAAAGCGGTCGACTAACATCTCCCGCTAAAAACCAACAGGGCTGCCCTCTTAACAATTTCTTCCTGAAAAGGCATTGTCCCCTTAACCATCGCTTAATACCACTTCGGTATTTTGATCCGAGATTCGTCTGACGAATGGGTTCAGAGGGATAGACGTCTCACAGTCAAAGCGATTTCAAAAACTTGTTTCATTTTCATGGAAGAAGGGTTCATGTTGAGAGTTAGTTGCGCGCTGCTTTTCTTAGTTTTGGCTGCATCGGAACAAATCGCAATCGGCGGAACGATCAAGGGACATGTCAAAGAAACGAAGAGCAAATCTGGAATAGTCGGTGCCGCTGTGTTTCTTGACGGAACGAGCTTCGGTACGATGACAGATACCAGCGGTGCCTACGAAATTAGCGACGTGCCTGCAGGGAGCTATAAAATCTCGGCTTATGGAATTGGCTACACAAACGCCGGCGGGGACATAGATATTCCGAGTGACACGAGCGTGCTTGTCAGAGATTTCACGCTAAAAGAAAACGCGATAACGCTTCGCGAGACCATAATCGAAGCAAGAGCAAACAACACGCTTGAAACAGCAGCAAGGGCCACGGAAAAAAACTCTGAAAACATCGTGAATGTGATCTCCGCGCAGGCAATCGAACAATCTACCGACCTCTCGGCGGCGGACGTCATGCAGAGAGTCTCCGGCATGTCGCTGATCCGCCAGCAGGGTGAAGCCCGCTATGTCGTGATGCGCGGACTCGAGCAGCAATACAACAATACTCTGGTCGATGGAATAAAAATACCGAGCCCCGAAGCCAAGGACCGCTTTGTACCTCTGGACATTTTCCCGTCATCGCTTTTTGAAAGGATAGAAGTTGAAAAATCATTAACGCCCGACTTAGCAGGTGACGCAATAGGCGGATCAACCGACCTCATCCTAAGAAAAGCTCCACAGGACTTCACATTTTCGCTGAGTGCTGCAAGCGGATCAAGCTCCGGCGTCGTGGGGAGCGCTTTCAGCACCTTCGACAGAAGCACAGTAAATGATCTTGATCCTGAGCGACTGCACGGGACAGTGGACGATGAAAACCCCACCACACAAATCAAACCACGTTACAATCCGACGCCCTCCGACTTTACGACCGCAAACTTGATATTCACAAACAAAGCTGCCCTCCCCGATGGCCTGCTTAATGGCCTTGTCGGCGATCGATTCCTCGACAACAGGTTCGGCATCATGGCCGCCGGTGCCTTTCAAAACACTTATGTCTATGTCCCCGTTCAATTTTATTCCGTCTCCTCAGACATCAACACGTTCGATCAATCCGGCCACCTAATCCCGTATCGTGCTGATTCAACAGATCAAAACTACTACACAAACAGGATGAGGGGCGGCGCAGTACTAAACGCAGACTTCATCGCGAGCGAGGGTCACGAGTTATCCGCGACTTACATGTATGTCGTTCAACAGGAAGCCCAGACACGCCATGAGACTCAAGTGACAATCGATGGTGAACGAGGAGCTGCCGATTTTACTTACTCACACCGCTCGGCACTGCGAACGCAGGATATCTCCAGCATTTCTCTTGGAGGCAGGCATTTCACAGATTCGCCCATATCGATAACATGGACACTTAATTACACGGATGCTTTGCAGGATCGACCGGATGAAGCTGAATATTCTGTCTATCAAAACTACAATGCTCAGCATGTTTTGTCAGGCACGTTGGGATTAGCGGACATAACTCACGACTGGAGAAGGAATGACGATCGTCAGTATCTCGGGAAACTAGATGGAACATACCATTTGACGTCGGATGGTACGCAGACTTTCCAGGTCGGCATGGAGGCTCAGGGACTCCGGCGCGCAAATTATGAGGACGATTACAAACTAAATCCGTATGTTTTCACCAGCGGTCCTTACGCTGGACACACAGAACCCTTTACAACAATCGATAGTGCTGTTGTGACCGTGTTTGGATACGGAACAACTTCAGGGACCTCCGTGTATGGATACCAGAACTATAAAGCAAGCGAAGTCCTTCTCGCATCATATTTTGAATACAAAGCAATCCTCGGCCAATTGCAGATTCTCGGTGGAATGAGATGGGAACAGGCTCATGACATATATAACACAATGGCGAATCCTGTAGATAGTCTCCGACAGGCAAATATTTTTATGGTCAACATCCTTCCCGGTATCCACTTCAGATATGAACTTACCCCGGAGCAACTTCTTCACTTTTCAGTGACTCAGAGCATGAGCCGCCCAAGTTATTTCGACTTGGTCCCTGCCGTTGATCGCTCGGACGAAAGCTCTTCGACCGGAAATCCGGGACTTCGTCCCGCTGTATCAACGAACGTAGATCTGCGATATGAATATTATCCAAACTCTACTGACGTTTTTTCGGCAGGGGTTTACTACAAAAGAATAAAAGATCCTATCGAGGACGAATTCAACTCCATTGGAGTGGTGCTCAACACCACAAAGATTAACGGCGATCCTGCCACCGTATATGGCTTTGAAGGCGTGATTTCAAAACACATAGGTAATTTCGGTGCAACAGTCAATTACGCTTATGTCATTTCAAAAATTTCAAGCATAAAGCAAGTCACCGTAGAAGACATAAATAGCGGTGACCTTACGCAATTGTATTACAAAGAAACGACGCCGCTTCCATCCCAGTCACCTCAAGTTGTTAACGTCATACTCTCATACGATAACCCAAATTGGGGAACAAAGTTAGAGCTCGCCTATAATTACACGGGAAAACGACTCCGTGCCGTTGCCCAGTTGGACGGTTACGACACATACGAAGAAGGAGTCGGACAGCTCGATTTTTCCGGCGAACAAACACTGTTGTTCAACCTGAAGTTAAATCTAAAACTAACCAACCTTACAAATGCCCAGGATATCACCGAAATAGAAACCGGAGAGTATCTCAAGCATGTACCGATAGTTGTCGAACGCGACCTAAACAAGATGGGGGGATCGGTTGGAATCAGCTATGATTTTTAGTTTCACTGGAATGAATAGTAAAATCAACAATCACAATCAAAGGAGAAACAATGTCAAAACTTTTAGTAATTGCTCTGCTCCCTTTTTTTGCAGCAGGAGCAGCATTCTCACAAGCGACACTACCAGATACGTTGGCGGGTTATGTGAAGGGAAAAACTGCACCCAACCATACATATGTTGTAAACGACAGCCTGTATGTTAACGTGGGTGACACCCTCACAATCAGCCCCGGCGACACGCTCCTAATGAAGAACAATCCTTCGACGGGCGCTGCATGTTGGATAGATGTCCTCGGAACCTTCATCTGTGAGGGAACATCGACAAACCGCATTGTGATCACGACTGCCTTTGTGGATTCTGCAAAACATCCTGGAATGTGGGGAGGCATCATTGGAGATTCTTGCAAATACATCAGCGTCAGGTTTGCAATCATTACCTGGGCGGGAGGCAATGACGCGTCGGGTCACGCTTATCGCACATTCGACATTTCTTCCGATGCCGCGAATACCACGAACACCGTCTTCACGGATAATGTGGTCGTGGGCACTGTTGATGACTGTATCGGTCTCCACGGGGGGAATGCAAGTGTTCTTCGCAACACCTTGAAATGGGTTGGTGCACCAGACGGCGATAACATCAACGTAAAGTCCGGTACGATCGGCGAAATTGCCTACAATGTCATCTGGGGAGCGGGCGGAAATGGAATCAAGATCAATGCTTCCACGACAGTCGCTCGCATAACCAATGTATGCATTCATAACAATACAATCGCTGCCGGGGGATGGCGCCGAATCGACGAACTCGGATACGGCATCCTCGTAGATGCAAGCGCGCGCGCTCAGATTTACAACAACATAATTGGTGATATGTACGGCGGACTTGAGATTACAACAATAGCTGACACCTTGAGGACCGTCCATGATAACAACCTGTTCTTCTACTCAGTCGACAGTTTGAGCGGGACAGCACGCTACTATCCTTCCGACGGAGTCGGTAGACCTGCACCGGACGATATCTTTGATGTGAAAGCCAGTAACCTCTTTGTAAGTTACCAGCCATTTTTCACAAACGACTGGAATACCCTTGATGGGTCAAATAATTACCACTTGCTTGGTTCATCTCCTGCTATAGGACACGGATTTACTCCGCCAGCTCCTACTTCCTCGAATCACTGGTGGAACCCATACTTCGTAAATGGTACGGATACATTGACATTGCCGGGTGATGCAAACATCGGAGCGTATGGCCTGCTTACGGCCATCGAAAATCAAAACTCCAACGTCCCATCGAGCTTTATACTAGATCAGAATTATCCGAATCCTTTCAACCCTTCGACACAGATCAGTTACAGCATTCCCAGGAACGTCTATGTTTCGTTGAAGGTCTATAACGTCCTCGGTCAAGAAGTCAGCACGCTTTTTGCCGGCGAGCAGACCGTGGGCCAGCATTCGGCTACATTCGATGGCAGCAATTTCGCGAGCGGTGTTTACTTTTATCGTTTGGAAGCCGGTGCTAATTCTATCACAAAGAAAATGATATTGGTTAAGTGACAATCGCTACCCACAGAAAATGTTAATTAATTTCTCGATGCAATTCTCAAAAAATTGCATCGAGATTTTTTTGATCATCAAGGAGATTTCATGAAACACAGGCTGTTTGCAACTCTAATGTTTGTTCTCATAACTGTCCGCTTCGGTTTTGCTCAACAACAAATCAACTCATCCGCTCGATTTCTCATTATCGGCGACTGGGGTGGATTTGCGTCAGAAAACCAAAAAGCGGTCGCGGCGGCCATGGGAAGAGATGCCGAGAAAAATCAGGATCAATTCGTCGTCACTGTCGGAGACAACTACCATGGAAAAGGAATCTCAAGCGCCACTGACTCACGCTGGAAGACGGAGTATGAAGACATCTATTCCCATGCGTCCTTGCAAATACCATGGTATCCAACTCTCGGAAACCACGATTACGAAGGAAGTCCGCAGGCCGAACTTGATTATTCCAATTACTCAAAACGCTGGGATTTCCATTCGCGATACTATGCACAGGAAGAGAATATTGACGACTCGACGAAAATACTTATCGTCCATCTTGACACTCCACCTTTCGTGACGGAATATCAGCAGCGCGATGAGCAATACCATGTCAAAGAGCAGGATCCGGCCAAACAGGTCCGCTGGCTCGACTCACTCTTGTCAGCATCTAATGATCGGTGGGTGATTGTCGTCGGCCACCACCCGATTTACTCGGCAGCACCGACACACGGAGACACTCCGGAATTAATCTACGACGTACTTCCCGTCCTTGAACGCCACCATATCCCGGTCTATATTTGCGGCCACGATCACGTGATGCAACATCTTTGCGACAATGGAATCGACTTCTTCGTCTGCGGCGGCGGAGCAGAACATAGAGACGTCAACAAACGTCCGGATGTCGTATACGGCAAGGGTTCTCTCGGTTTTCTCTCAGTTACTGCGTACCGCGATTCGCTCAACTTCAGGATGATTGATGAAAATAGCGCAATTCTACACGAAGTGACAATAACAAAGTAGCAACGATACATGTAATCAAATTTCATAAGACTTGACAGGACCATCATGAGATGCAAATTCAACCTTAGACTTTTACTCCTCTTTCTCGTTCTTGCACTGTTTCAAACCGAGCTTTTTGCTCAACACAAAATAAAGATCGCTCTCTGGGGCGATTCGAGAGAAAACGCCGAGAACGCTTGCTCTGATATTGCACATATACTTCTATACAAGATCACCGATTGGGATTTCCAGGTTCACTGCGGAGATTTCACACATGATGGCACAGATGCGTCGTGGCAGAGAACTCTTCATTATCCCGGAGTCGACAGCATTTTCGTCAAGGGGAAATTTTTCATGTGCACGAGCAACCATGAATTCAAAAGCAAAGACGGAGAAAAGAATTTTGACAAATACACCGCCGGGATATTGCCGACAAATTCAGCCAATGGATCGACACATTTTTATTCCTATCATGTTTCAAATGTCGATGTGATTTTCTGTGACGGGTATGCAACCCCAAAAGATGTGATGCAGCACTGGCTCGACAGCCTCCTTGCCACAATTCCGAGCACCGACTGGATAATCGGCGTCTGGCACAATCCGACTTACGGCGATTTATCGTACAAAGAGAGCTATGCCGACATTTGTATGCCGTGGGTCGAGAGTCTTTATAAACACGGCTGCAAGTTTATTTTCAACGGGCACGCGCATATTTATCTCAGGACGAAGCCTCTGCGTCCCGATGGAACGGTTGACGAGAAGGATGGGATCGTGCACGTCATCAACGGCACAGGCGGCGCGAGTTTCAAGGATCCAACACCCGAAAGCGATAAGACAGCATTCACTCCTTCGGGAAAATCGTTCCCATGCATAACTTTCATCACCTTCAACGGCAACAAGGCCGATCTCGAAACTGTCGACGCGCGACCAGGACATAACCTCCAGGTGATTGATAGTTACAAGTCAGAAAAATAACCACGTACATCAGAGTTAGATTTAGCAATAGCATCAACGCGATCTCTCCTTCCAAGGCAAGTAAAGTGCAACGGTCAAAACAATTAGGGTGACGAGATCCGTCAAGAAGGTTGCGTACTTAAATCTCATTCCTTTTCCGGCTTCTGAAACTGCTGAATATTCATGATGGCTATGTCGATCAAAATTCCTATTTATGGAGTTTTGACGCATTGAAAGCGCGTTTGTCACACGCATTTCCCTATCCATCGAAACATGTTCGCTCTTCATGCCATGGTCTGATCATATGGCGCCTATTTTTCCGGATGTCCTTTCCAGAAGCCGTTGTTCATCTTTTGTCGTTCCACTGAAACCTTCTTTGGAGTATCTCGTACCTATCATTGTGTCACACCGCGGTATGCTGGAACAATGATAAACCCGCTATTTCGGCGCAAAGGGAATGTTTAATGATCGAAGCTTCCCTTTCATTTTGCAGGAACGTAAAATTTCAATTGAGGGAGACATGAAAAATTTTATTTTCGTTATTTTTTCTTTCGTGCTCACGGCGCAATTGTCAGCGCAGGAACAAACGCTCATCGATCAGCCAATTCAAAGCGGCGGCTACGGCGGGCCTGTTGTCAGATTTTCGGAGTTCAATAACAAGTTCGCTGTACTCGTCGGAGGTTACGGCGGCTGGCTGATAAATCATTCGTTTCTTCTCGGTGGAGGAGGTTACGGCCTTGTGAACAACATTATCGCCTCGCCTGCTGCACAATTGTACTACGGTGCAACGAGCGATCTCAGGACCCAGTTCGGATACGGTGGATTATTCTTGGAATACACAGGCGATCCGAACGCGCTCATCCACTACTCCGTCTCGACTCTCATCGGTGGCGGCAGTGTGAATTATGGATACTGGAACAGCTTCAGTCAGTCTTACTATGATGCCCTTTCACGGACGTCGACGGTCTTTGTGTTTGAGCCGGGCGTAGGCGCGGAGCTCAACATCACAAGATTTTTCAGGTTGAATTCAGGAGTCAGTTACAGGTTGGTGAGAGGGAGCGACCTGCCGGGAATAACGGATTCGGATATGTCTAACTTCTCAGCCTTTCTCACATTCAAGTTCGGAGCGTTTTGATCCGAAATAACTAGGAGAAGATTAGAGACTTCTTTTCTTTTCCTACTTCTCCCTATCCCCCGCCCTCGCGGGGGAATTTTATTTGGAGGATATCACATGATGCTGACGGGATCCGAGACATAAGCTGGAAATAGATGAATAGCGGATGGTACGAAGCGAACAACATTAACGCAGAACTTTCACTCGTCTTAACCGTGGCGCTGCACTACCCGCAGTTCTCACCAATCTTCTTCGAAGTAACCGCTATCCACCTTTTCGATTATCTTCCACACATAATTCCTCAAAAATCTAATTTGTTCTTACCTGGTACCGAGCTTTCCAGCGCCGATAAACATACGGCAGCTCAAGTCGTGAAGAACTCCACGGCTTGAGCCCGGGATTTTGTCTATTGCGCTGTCCTGCGGAATCCTGAGGCGGCGGCTTGTTCGTTCCACCGTTGACCATTAACTCCGATCGCGACGAGCCATAAGGCAAGCAATAATTCCGCAGCACCGGGTATCAGAATGTAAGGCACGAGATGCGTCTCGAATGCGGGTGAGATAAAGCCCGAGAAACAATTGACCAGGTAGCACAAACCCGAAATTGCCAACAGCACCCCCAGAACTCGAGGAAGGAAAGTCGATCTGAAAATGAGGTAACCGATCAGGAGATTATAGGTTCCGAAGAGTACCATGTTGATGTTGTATCCCTGATCATAAAATTTGAGAAACATGAGAGCCAGCGCCTGCAGCTGATCCGTATTAAATGCGCTCAAGGACTGCGATCCTCCCAGAATAATCAAAGGGGCAAACTGAAAGACGCAGTTGAGACCCTGAATAGTACTTCCCACGAGGCTGAAGGTCACCGCAAGCACGGAAAGACTCCTGTTTACCGGTTTAAATAGGTTGTACAGAAGAAGTGCATACACGATATATAACAAGCCGATGATGTCGCCGACGAAAGCCAACCGGAACAACAGATCGTGTGACAGTATGTTGTGCGCTGTAGCCGAGGCGTTCCAGTATACGACAAGCTGGCCGCGAACGACCGAGGCGAAACCTGTCGTCGTGGTTATCAGCGCAATCACTCCAGCCATCCTCGACTGGGAATGCGGCGATGCTCCTGCGATCCGATCCATCATTGTTGTCGTGCTCATACTCTCTCCTCACTATGCAAGTGATTGAAACAACTTTGTGCAAAAATCAGATTGGATTATGATAGTGACACACCCACTCTGACATGGATATTGAATTTCGTGCGTGGAATCTCCAAGCGCTGGCCTGCTCTTTTCGTCGTTGAACATCGATTATGTTGAGCCACATGTGAGGTGCTAAATCCGAAATACCGACTGCCACCTAACAGGATGCTTCCACTACTCTATGCCATTGTGGCCGCTTTGCGAGGCGCTGAAGGCGACGGCTGCTTGAACACTACCGTCGTGAAGAACTCGATAATCAAACCGAACACCCCATTCATGATGGCATTGCCCACCGGCACCGGTCCAGGTCCCATGTGCATGAAAAGGAAGTAGGAGAAGATCGACCCGACCAGCCATCCCATGATGGCACCGTTCCAGGCCCATCCTAACCTCAGCCCGGAGATAGCGATGGTAAAGCCCATGATGCCCCTGTTCATCAGCACCCAAATCAAATTGACAGGCGTAAACTTCAGGAAGCCGGCAGAGAATGCCGCAGACGCGCAGACCACACCCATAGCCAGGCCGAAAAGCGTGGCAATCACAATCCGTTTCATCGATACAACCGTGTTCATGTTTTGGTCTCCTTTTGCGAAATCTTGATTAAGTAAGAATGAAAAGCGAGTGATCCATGATAGGGACATACCTCGAGGTGCAACAAAGTCTCTGCAGCATGTTCTCTCATTTTCAGCTCCCTTCAAAGTTGTGACTCGGACGTAGAATGACATGACTTATCCCCACAGGAATAAGGCTCGTCATCTTTGTGACCGTACGGAGACCGCTCCTCGAATGTTTCGATTTACATTTAAAACGGGTTTCTTGCGGCGAAGAGTCTCTCGCATCTTTCCATCTGTGACTTTATTCCTCCTGATCTCACCCAAATCCCTCAAAATACCGCATTTCTACCGGCATAACACTTGTATTTATAAATACAGGTCCCGAAATCGGGATCCTTGATATGCAAAGTCAGGAAACGCTCACACATTCCATCGGCGAAGTTGCAGAGATGCTGAAGATCTCTGTCGAGACCATAAGGCTCTACGAGCGGCGCGGGCTTACGCTCACGGTCAAAGACGATAATAACCAGCGAACCTTTTCCGAGTCGGACATCGAGAGAATAAAATGCATTCGCACCGCGATCAACGACCACAAGATTTCTATCGAAGGGATCCGCCGCATTCAGTCGCTCGTTCCCTGCTGGGAACACATCAAATGTCCTGACGAGCAGCGCGTGAAATGTCCTGCATACCTCCGCAGCGACGCTGGCTGCTGGACGTATCGAGACAAGCAGGAAAATTGTTCATCACGGGATTGCCGGAGATGCAAGGTGTACCAGCTTTCCGGCGACTGCGAGAAAATCAAATCGCTTATTCACCACGATGTAATGTCTTCTCTTAATTTAACAGACGACGAGTAGCCTATGAAAAAAATCTTTCTTCCGCTTTTCGTGCTGGTGGTCTTTGCCGTAATGGTTTTCACCGCGCTGCACAAGAACAGCGCAGATAATCCACCGCTCACAGTTTTGAAACAGCAATACTCTGTCAAGTCGACACCTTCGGTCGATCATTCATTGTTCCCCGAGCTCAAGAAAAAGTTCAGCAGCCCGCAGCAGGTGACCGCGGCATGCATATCCTGCCACAACGGTCGGGCCCAGGAAGTGATGCACTCGACCCACTGGAACTGGACGCGGCTCGAATATATCGAGGGGAAGGGCATCAGGTCGATCGGGAAAAGAAATATCCTGAACAATTTCTGCATCGGCATTGCGGGGAGCGAGCAAAGCTGCACGAGGTGCCACGCCGGATACGGATATGCTAATACGGATTCTTATTTCAAAGACTCGCTCAACGTCGATTGTCTCGCGTGCCATGATAACAGCGGCACCTACATGAAGGCAAGCGAAAAAGCCGGTATGCCTGACAGTTCAGTCAACTTGAGCTTCGTGGCACAGCATGTCGGTAAACCGACGCGCACAAATTGCGGCGTCTGTCATTTCTTCGGCGGAGGGGGCAACAATGTGAAACACGGCGATCTCGAGCAGGCACTCTTCGATCCGACTCGCGACGTGGACGTCCACATGGCGACGGACGGGCTCGACATGCAATGTGTCGATTGCCATACCGCAAAGAAACACCAGATGTTAGGCAAAATGTATTCGGTATCATCGATGAACCGCAATCGCGTACAATGCGAGAGTTGTCATGGCACATTACCGCACAACGACGATGTCTTGAACGAGCACACAGTCAAAGTCGCCTGCCAGACGTGTCACATACCGGTTTTTGCGAAGGTGAATCCTACAAAAATTTATTGGGATTGGTCCACGGCCGGCAAACTGAAAGACGGCAAAGCTTATGTAGACGAAGATTCCAACGGCACCGACAGCTATATGTCCATCAAAGGATCATTCAAATGGGGAAGAATGTTGAAGCCTGATTATGTCTGGTTTAACGGTACGGCATCCCACTATCTACTCGGCGATACATTCAATGCGTCAAAGCCGCTTGAGGTAAATAAGCTGTACGGTAGTTATGACGATCCCGATTCAAAGATTTATCCCGTGAAAATTCATCGCGGGAAACAAATCTACGACGTCGGATACAATTACCTTATTCAACCGAAGCTATACTCCGCAAAGAAAGGTGACGGCGGATTTTGGGCCGACTTCAACTGGCAGCGCGCCGCTGAAGAAGGGATGAAGCAGGTCAACCTGTCGTACAGTGGGAATTACGGATTCGCCCAGACGGAAATGTATTGGCCGGTCAATCACATGGTCTCGTCTAAAGAGCAAGCAGTCCAGTGTAACGAATGCCATACGCGCGACAACGGCCGTCTCGCGAGCCTTGATGGATTCTATCTCCCCGGCAGAGATTACAATCCGGTCGTTGAACACTTCGGCGCCGGACTGATTCTCCTCACTCTCGTTGGAGTTGTCCTGCATGGCGGTGGAAGGATTATGATGAGCCGAAAAGGAAAGGGAGGGAACTGAAATGAAAAAAGAATACATCTACAAAAGGTTCGAACGCTTCTGGCATTGGACCCAGGCTGCACTCATCATATTTCTCGGTGTCACCGGATTCGAGATTCATGGGTCGATAAAGTTCTTTGGATACGACCAGGCAGTGAGATACCACGACATTGCTGCGTGGACCTTCCTTATCCTGATTGCATTTGCAATCTTCTGGCATTTCACGACCGGAGAATGGAAACAATACCTCCCTACCTGGAAAAACATGCGCGCGCAAGCCGAGTACTATGTCTTCGGAATCTTCAACAATGCGCCTCATCCGACAAAGAAGACTGTCCTGAGCAAATTAAATCCGTTACAGAAGCTCGTCTACGCTGGCTTGAAGGTGCTCGTGATTCCGGTAATGGTCCTCAGCGGGCTTGTATATATGTTCTACCGGTACCCCCAACGTTATGAAGTTCTCGCACTGAATATCAGCGGACTCCGGGTCGTTGCCGTGATTCACACGATCGGAGCATTCCTCCTCGTGGCGTTTTTCATCGCTCACTTATATCTAATCACGACCGGGCAGACGGTTACGTCAAACCTCAAAGCGATGATAACCGGATACGAAGATTTGCCGAAAGAACATGAGAATAAAACGGGTGAAATTATTTCAGAAAAATTTGGTGAGGTGACGAAATGAATATAAAATATATGAACCCATATCTTGCCGGATTTTTTTTGGGCCTCGTATTGCTGGCAACGATATTTATTACCGGACGAGGTCTCGGAGCGAGCGGTGCGATCAAAGATGCCGTCATCGCAATCGCAGACGGCATCGCACCGAAACACACCGAATCATCTCCGTTCTTCGGGACGTATGTAGGTTCCGGAAAAGACAGCCCGCTTAAATCATGGCTCTTCTTCGAAATCGTCGGCGTGGTGATAGGAGGATTCATTTCCGGATTGATCTCCGACCGGTTGAAGATCGTCACGGAGGCCGGCCCAAAAGTGAAGCCGAAAGTTCGCTGGATCTTTGCAGCGATAGGCGGCGCTTTGTTCGGCATCGGGGCACAGTTCGCGCGCGGCTGCACTAGCGGCGCGGCGTTGAGCGGAATGGCTGTCCTCTCGACCGCAGGGTTCATAACGATGATCGCAATCTTCGGAACCGGGTATGCCGTTGCATTCTTCGGACGAAAGTTGTGGATACAGAAGGATTGAGGTGAAACCATGGGACCATTCGTACCTGATTTAATTTCCGACCAGCTGAATCTGGTCGTTGCTCTCATGCTCGGAATTGCATTCGGCTTCGTACTGGAACAAGCTGGATTTTCTTCATCCAGAAAATTAGCCGGCGTATTTTATGGATACGATTTTGCAGTGCTGCGCGTGTTCTTTACCGCCGCGGTGACGGCGGCAAGCGGTGTCATCTTGCTCGGCTATTTCGGACTTCTTGACACCGATGTCATTTATGTTAATCCGACATGGTTACTCCCCGCACTCGTGGGCGGAGCTATAATGGGTGTAGGATTTATATTGGGCGGCTACTGCCCCGGCACGAGCGTCACCGCAGCGGCAATCGGTAAAGTCGACGGGATGTTTTTCATCGGCGGCGGACTTCTAGGAGTATTCGCGTTCGGTGAGCTATTTCCATTATACGATAAATTTTTCGACTCGACGTTTCTCGGCCCGACAAAAATCTTCGATTCACTCGGCGTATCACAGGGATTGTTTACGTTCATATTGATCGCGGTTGCGGTCGGTGCATTTGCAATTACGACAATTATCGAGAAAAGAGTAAACAAAACTGCGGCGCCTTCGCTGCAATTCAAACCGATGAAACATTTTGCGGCGGGGTTCGTGATACTCGCGCTTGGCATTCTGTTTGTCTTCCTGCCCGATCGGAAGACAAGCCTCATTGAAAAAGTCACGTCTCAAAATTATATCGCGACTCATCCGACAGCGACAATGGAGGTCGATGAGCTTGCTTTTCGCATTGTCGATCAGGAACCCAATATCCGCATCATAGACATTCGTCAGCCCGCGGAATACGCCAAGCTCGCCTTACCCGGCTCGAGCAATATTCAAATGAACGACTTTTTCAGCAAGGATGCGGTCTCATCGTTCTCACAGCGACATATGAAAAAGGTTATCGTCGGTGATAGTGAGGCGGAGGAACGCACTGCTTGTTTACTTCTGCATGAACTCGGCTACGAAAACCTTTCGGTATTGAAAGGCGGGTTTGATGAATTCAACAAGACGATCCTGAATCCGTCGATGTTTGTCCCCACCGGAACACGATGGGATGCCGATGTGAAGGAGTTCCGCGAGAATGCACGAATTGAGATACTAAAAATGATCGACGCCGACAAAGACAAGGCACCGCGAGAAATCAAGAAGAAAAAAATTCAGGGTGGGTGCTGAACTGAATGACGGCACGCCGCCGACAAAGGAGATGCACGCTTCTGCAGATCATTGGTTGCCAGACAATTCTGCGGGCGACGATCGGATGCTATCCCGAAAATGGCTTCGCCTTCCGCCTCGCCTCGAGTTCCCCAGTTTAATCTTGTCTGAAGTGACCTGAATTCGCGATGACCTCAGTCCCGGGCATCAGACTGCATTCGTAAATGCGAACGGTTCTGTCGAGACATTTCCTATAAACCTCTCCGATGCTCCCCTCAAATTCTTCGACCGAGCTATCCTCGACCAGATTTAATGTGCAGCCTCCGAACCCACCTCCCATCATCCTTGCACCTAATACTCCGTTAATCCCCGACGCCGTATCTACGAGCAGATCCAGCTCAGCGCAGGACACTTCATATTTCTCCCTTGCTCCTTCGTGAGAGAGATAGAGCAGTTCCCCAAAACTTGCATAGTCACTCTGCTGGAGGTAATGCTTTGCGGAGTTGACGCGAATGTTCTCTTCGAGAACATAGCGGCAGCGTTTGTAGACAACATCACCCAACTCAGCTGCGTGCTCGTCAAGCATTTCAAAGTCCACGTCACGAAGACTCTTCACCTGAGGGTCGTATCTCCTCATTATCTGCACGCCGGTTTCGCACTGCTGTCTGCGAAGATTGTATTCTGAAGATGCAAGACTATGCTTCACACCGGTATCGCAAAGAATCACCTTAATATCTTTTCTGACAAAAGGTAAATAATCATATTCCATGTTTCTGCAGTCGAGATACAAAACCGATTTCCCTTTGCTAAACAGATTTGCAAATTGATCCATGATGCCGCATTTGACCCCGACAAAATCATTTTCTGCCTGCCGCGCAAGTTCGGCCAATTCACCGCGTTCCAGTCCCAGGTTGAACATCATATCGAGCGCATAAGCCAATCCGGCTTCTAACGCCGCTGATGAGGACATCCCTGCTCCAATCGGGATATTTCCTGAAAAGACGCAGTCGAACCCCCCGATATGGCGACCGCTTTTGTTTAGTTCGCTCACTATCCCGATGAGATAGTTCGCCCAGCTCTTGTTTGACTTTACCGGGTTTCTCACGTCAAACCTGAAATCATCATCAAAATCCAGAGTGTACAGCCTTGCTTCGGAATCATTCCTTGCATTTATCGCAAAATAAATCGCCCGGTCTATCGCCGAAGGAAGAACGAAACCTTCATTGTAATCGGTGTGCTCGCCTATCAGATTTATTCTCCCTGGTGACCTGACTATCAATTGGCCATCGTTATGATTAAATAATCGCGCCGACTTTTCCCTTAACGAATTAATTATTGTCTGTTCATCTTTCATAAATATCTAGCAGTTCCATGGTTCGTTTGTTTGCTTCCAGAAATCAAAATTATGTCCTTGTACTTTTGAATCCCGCGAGTTCCTGCACACGTATTCAAAACTTGAGTCATTTACCGACGATCGGAATGGATTGTGAGGGTGTAGCATGTATAGTAACCGTCGCCGATCTCAGACCCTGGCTGTGCGCATCGAGTTTTATCTCGCCTGGATGGCGAGTGGATAATAATATCACCTCGCACTTTCCGTTGAATAGCATTCTTTGATAATTGCCGTCAAGATATTTGTCGGGCTCGTGACTGCTCGGATTGCCGTTACCAACCCCGATTATCGAACCCTCTCCTTCGGAACTGAAGTTGATCAGGTTACCGGCGGCGGGGACTTCTCTGCCAAGCGAGTCGACGGCAGTGACAGTGACGACGGAGACATCTTCGCCGTCTGCACGAATCGTATCGCGATCCGATGTGAGTTTGATGGCCGCGGGCTCTCCCGTAGTTTCTTCTTCGGTACTCATCTCCTTACCGTCCCGCCATCCCCATGCCTCAAGTGTTCCAAGTTCGTAGGGTACATTCCACTCAAGATGCGAATCTCGTGTCATTATTTTTCTTCCGAGACTCTTACCGTTTAGCAACAGCTCGACACTGTCGCAATTGCTGAAGCACCAGACATCTATCGACTGGCCCTCTTTTCCCTGCCAGTTCCAGTGCGGGAAGATGTGCAGCACATTCTCACCGCTCCACCAGGACTGGTAATAATAGTAGTTGTTCTTAGGAAATCCGCACATATCCATGATGCCAAAATTAGAATTTATGTCAGGCCATCTATAGGGTGTCGGCTCGCCTCTGTAATCGAAACCAGTCCAGACGAATCCACCCGTCAGGAAGGGCCTTGCCGCGTAAATGTTCCACCATCTTTCAGCAGTGGTTCCCCACCAGGGATTATTGACATCGTAATCCGAGACGTAGCAGTTCACAGTGTCCGTCTGATATGTTCCCCGGGTACAGTATGCACTCGATT
>DATJAY010000029.1 GCA_035515795.1 Candidatus Acidiferrales bacterium
CTCGATGTCGGCTCATCGCATCCTGGGGCTGTAGGAGGTCCCAAGGGTTTGGCTGTTCGCCAATTAAAGCGGTACGTGAGCTGGGTTCAGAACGTCGTGAGACAGTTCGGTCCCTATCTGATGCGGGCGTAGGAAACTTGAAGGGTGTCGCTCTTAGTACGAGAGGACCGGAGTGAACGGACCCATAGTGTACCAGTTGTCGCGCCAGCGGCACGGCTGGGTAGCTATGTCCGGAAGGGATAAGCGCTGAAAGCATCTAAGCGCGAAACCCACCCTAAGATGAGGTTTCCCTTTTTCCGCCGCAAGGCGGAGAACTTAAGACCCCTTGAAGATTACAAGGTTGATAGGCTGCAGGTGTAAGCACAGTAATGTGTTCAGCCGAGCAGTACTAATAGGTCGTGAGACTTAACCTAATCTTTTATTGAGATTAGAGAGACGCCAGATACAAATGAGAAATGCTTTTAGTTCTCCTGCATGGTGTACCATCATGTAGGACTTCCCGATTGTCACAAGTTTGCGAAGCAAATCCCGCGCTTCGCGGAGATTTTTTCCGGTAACTATATCGAGGGGGAAACACCCGTTCCCATTCCGAACACGGCAGTTAAGCCCCTCAGAGCCGATGGTACTCGATGGGTAACTGTCCGGGAGAGTAGGTCGTTGCCGGGAGTATTTTAGAAACCCCGTTCAAATGAACGGGGTTTCTTGTTTTTGTTCAGAACGAAAATGTAATAGACTTTTATGAGGGAAAACTTATCCTTTCAATCTCTTCCGTCAATTTTCCCCACCGGAAATATTTGTCTTCCAGCTTTACTTCAAGCTCTTTGTACTCAACGGAAATCTTCTTTGCTTCATCACCATGTTTGTAAAACTCTGGATCTGCCATCATTGTCTCGATTTCTTTTCTTCGATTCTCCATCCGTGATATTTCCTCTTCGACCACTTTCAATTCTTCTTTCAGAGGCTGCAACCTTTTCGATAGCTCATTTCTTCTCTTCGCTTCAGTTCGGCGCCGTTCCTTACTAGACAACTCGGCATTTTGATCGCTACCGTTTCCCGTTTCGCCTTCTTCAACTCTTCTTGCTTCTGACTTCTCTGCCTCTTGTCCCGTCCAAAAATTTGTATGTCGAGATCCCGCTTCGCGTGATTTCCTTTTATGGAGATAGTCGCTCACATTTCCAGGGAAGACTCTTACTTTCCCATGACTGAACTCTGCGACTTTATTAACGATTGGATCCAGGAAAGCCCGGTCGTGAGACACAATAATGTAAGTCCCTTCGAATTCTTTCAGGGCATCCTGCAGTACTTTCTTCGATTTCATATCGAGATGATTCGTGGGCTCGTCCATGATTAGAAAGTTCGCGGGCTGCAAAAGCATCTTTGCGAGTGCAAGTCTGCTCTTTTCTCCGCCGGATAAAACTGAAACTTTCTTGAAAACGTCGTCGCCATGAAATAGAAAAGCGCCGAGTATAGTCCGCAACTTCGTCCGTATTTCTCCGGTCGCTACACTGTCAACAACTCCCAATGCATCGCTTGAAAGATCCAATTCTTCAGCCTGATGTTGCCCGAAGTACGAGGTGATGACATTATATCCGGCTTTGATTTCACCGGAATCAAATGGCTCAACTCCAGCCAGCATTCTCACGAAAGTAGATTTACCTGCCCCGTTCACTCCGACGACCGCAATTCGGTCACCACGTTCAATTGTAAAGCTCAGCCCGTTGAAAACTTTTTTCTCGCCGTAGTTTTTGTGGACATCTTTGACCTCGATGACAACGCTTCCGCTCTGCCGAGCTGGAGGAAAATGGAAGTGTATTTCCTCTTCAGTGTCTTCGATTTCGATGAGATCGATCTTCTCTAATTGCTTTAACCGGCTCTGCACTTGGCGCGCTTTCGTCGCCTTGTATCTGAATCGCTCAATGAATTGCTGTGTCTGCTTTATCTGCTGCTGCTGGTTCTTGTACGCATTCAACTTCTGTTCTCGGCGGATTTCCTTTTCTTTTTCGTAGAATGAATAATTGCCGGAGTATTCTTCCAGTCTCCCGAGACTTAGTGCCCACGTCCGTTTTGTGAGATTATCTAAAAAAGCCCTGTCATGCGACACAAGGACAACTGCGCCGTTGTATGAGGTGAGCTTTTCTTCGAGCCACTGAAGTGTCTCAATGTCCAAATGATTAGTCGGCTCGTCGAGGAGGAGTACCGACGGCTCCTTAAGAAGAAGCTTTGCCATCTCTATTCGCATTTGCCAGCCGCCGCTGAACTCATCCGTCTGACGTTGAAAATCTTCCGACGAGAAACCCAGCCCGACCAATACCTGTTCAATCTTCGATTTCATTCGAAACGCGTCAAGGTCTTCAAACTTATGCTGGAGTTCACCGAGCACCTCAAGGGTATCAAAATATTCTTCAGAGGCAGGGTCTAGTTCACTAAGTCGGGCCTGTGCTTCCTCCAGCTCTTGTCGAACCAATAACACATCCTCGAAGGCAGTCTCCGCTTCCGCGTAAAGAGTTTTGCCAGATGATGCGATGCCTTCTTGGGGCAGGTAACCGACGTTCACATAGTGGGCTTTATTGATAGAACCAGTGTCAGGTTCGGAAATCGAAGCGATAATCTTCAAAAGTGTAGACTTCCCGGCTCCATTTGGTCCGACTAATCCGATCCGGTCATGTGCGCCGATAGTGAACGACACATCGCGAAAGAGGTACCGATCTCCGAACTGTATGGTTATGTTACTAGCGTTTAACAAATCTCATTTGGTTTTGAGAAATAAAATATAATCATTAAGTCCTCAAGATAGGAAGGCGAATTCATCTTAGCGCCGATCTTCGCTATTTGGATCCGGCGCCCTGGTTTGCACTAAGATGTCCAGTGGCTATCTTTTGATAGACAAACCTATATCGTAGATGATGTTGTATTGTTATTGCCACAAAAGGGAAAGGAGAGGACAGGATGATTCGAGTTGCCAGGGCAAAGGATGCGGAATCTATTGCAGGTCTCTGCGCTCAGTTAGGGTATAAAACGTCAAGTGAAGAAGTGGAATTGCGGTTGAACGAAGCTTTGAAGGACGGTCATAGTGCGGTCTACTCGGCTGATTTTGACGGCAAAATTCTCGGATGGCTCCAGGCGGCAAGCAGTCAAACGATTGAGTCCGGCAGGTGTGCCGAGATCACCGGGCTTGTGGTTGACAAAGCTGCTCGAGGTAAGGGCATCGGACGGAGTCTTGTCCAACAGGCTGAGGAATGGGGAAGAATGATGGAGCAGAAAAATATCAGGGTTCGAACGAACATTAAGAGAAAAGATGCGCCTCTATTTTATCGAGCCCTCGGATTTAATGAAGTCAAAAAACAATTCGTCTTTGATAAATCCGTTGTAAGCCTGCAGCAGTTTAATCCTCCGGTTGGCCTGAATGAGTCACTCGCTTGTTTCCCTTGCGATCCGGTCCTCGATCAGAGTTGCATTTTTTAGTACGTCATCGAGAATGCTCAATTCTTCTTTTAGTTTTTCCGCGTCTTTTTTCTCAATAGCACGTGAGACCCCCGGCAACGGCTGACTCGCGTAACCCGTGTAAGACCCCGGTGCATAGATCTGATGCTTGAACCACGGACTCTGTGGCAAACCTTCTTTGTCTGTAAAGGTGCGCTCCACCTCCATCATGGATGAATTTATTTTCGAGTAGTTGTTCAACTTTCGGATGGCGAGAAGGGAGTCTGCGTTGTCCGCAGCCTTCTCAAATTCGAGAGCCGCATCTATAGTCGCTTTGAAATCCACAGACTTAAGATTCTCTTCTTCATCAGCCTTCTTACTAAGCTCATGAACATACTTTTGAATCTGTTTTGCATAATCGGAGTAGCTGAACGGCAACAGAGAGTCGTCGGCGAGTCGGATGGCAGCAACGCCTAGAAGCTTTGCTACGGTCGCATGGTATTGAAACGTCGGGTCTCCCCAGTGTTCCATCCAATAGAAATTGTCGAGTGCTGAATGATAGACACCGTAGGGACCTCCGAAGCCAAAATCGAATGATGGGACCCCGATATGATCCAGGAAAACCGTAAAGTCCGACCCGCTGCCGAGCCTACCAAGTGTCGTCATCGCTGTGTCAGGGACGGCATCATGCTTTTCGAAATACGATTTGTTCTGACTGATGTACCAGGCATCAAACACACTCTTTTGCGTCTTTGGGTCACTAACACTTTTTGTGATGTCCATGATAAATCGGTCAAGCGATGGGACTGCGTTCGCGCCGAAATTAATCCCGCTGACAGGTGCGTCAATGTTTATGTACACCACCGCGTCTTTTGCGAGTTCATCTTCGTTTTGCTCTCCCCACTCGGTGGAGCCGATTAGTCCGTATTCCTCACCGTCCCATGAGCATAGCGTTATTGATCTCTCCGGTTTCCAGCCTTCCTTCAGAAGTTGTCCAAACCCGCGTGCAGTTTCAAGCATCGACGCCGTTCCGCTGTTCGGGTCGACTGCTCCGAACACCCAAGCGTCGCGGTGATTTCCGATGATTACTTTCTCATCGGGATATTTCTGCCCCTCGATCGTTCCAATCACGTCCCATATCGGTCTGATCGCGTAGTCCATCTCAATTTTCATCTTGACTTCTGCCGGGCCTGGTCCGATATGATAAGCGAATGGTAAGCCACCTTGCCAATCGTGTGGCACGACGGATCCCGCAAGATTGCTGAGAATTTTATCGGCATTGCCGTATGAAATCGGAAGACATGGAATGTGCGGAAGGTCGGTGACATCGGCAAGGGGAATTCTCCTGGCATCCTTTGTGGATGCATAGCCGGGGGTGAGCGGATCTCCAGGGTAGACCGTCAGGTCCTGTATGCTGCCCCGCTGTACTGCATCCCATGGACGCATCGGCCCGCGCGGATATATGTCCCCTAGATCGTAGCCATCGTCTTGCGGGTCGGAATATATGATTACTCCAGCCGCGCCGTGCTCCTCCGCCACTTTTACTTTTATCCCACGAAAACTTTTTCCGTACCTCACGAGCATTATTTTGCCCTTAAAAGATATTCCCAATTTTTCCAGATAATCGTAATCCTCCGGCAAACCGTAATTGGCGTAAATAATTTGTCCTGAGAGATCTCCATTCGGTGAGTATGCATTGAAAGGAAGCACCGCATTCGAATTATAGCTGTCTTTGTCCCATGACCATCCTTTTTCCTCTAAATCGAATTTGAACTCTTCCGGTGCGGTCATCTCAAGCTCCTGGGACTTCGGATAAGGGAGATAGACATAATAAGTGAGAATCCGGGAGTTGATCCCATATTCTTTGAAGCGATTGTTTACAAATACCGCAAGCTCGCTGTCGTCCGGACTCCCGGCGATGTGAGGCTGCTGAGTGAGAATAAAAAGATTTTTCCTGCAGCTGTCGGGATTTGGGATACCCAAAAACTGGGTCTCGATGTTTCTACTTGTTTGTCCGTAAGCGAGCATCGCGGGAAAGATCAGACCTGTCACGATTAAAAGGGAATTGTATTTGAACATCTGGGCTGGCTCCTATTTGAATAATTAGAACAAAATTATTGACACGAATGAACAAATCCAACCCTTTCGAAACTTTACCGTTCCATTTAACGTAGTTACACTTGATTTACTCGAATCTAGTCGATTATCTTAGGTGTATAAACTGACTATCAGTCAGTAGTCGTGAATTACTTCAAGTCTGGAGAATTTATGGGAATACACGAGCGCAAAGAGCGCGAGAAGCAAATGCGGAGAGACCTTATCTTGAAAGCTTCGGAGGAGGTGTTCTTCGAAAAGGGTCTTAGAGCGACTACGCTTGATGAAATCGCCGAAAGAGCGGAAGTAAGTAAAGGAACAATATATTTATACTTCGCGAGCAAGGAGGACCTTTACTTTTCTTTGATGACTAAAGGCCTTTCCATGCTGCTGAAAGTCTTTGAGGATACGGATCCTGATGAATCGGATCCTCAAAGTGCCCTTGTCCATTTTGGTGTTGCCTATCAGAAGTTCAGCGATGAACAATCTTATCTTTTCAAGATGCTGGCTGTGGTAGAGAACCCCGCAGTAAATGAGCAAGTGTCGCCAGGTGTGCTGTCCGAGCTCGAGAGGATGAGCGATAAGGTGTTGAGTTATGTTTCGAAGTTCGTGCAAAAGGGAATCGATGCTGGTACATTTCGAACTGATCTGACTCCTTATGAAGCTGTGATTCTTTTTTGGGTTTCTCTAAGCGGCATTCTCAATTTGAAAATGCGTGCAGCAGCTATGCACGATATCGAGCACATCAATAAGGATTCTGTGTTGCACGGGGTTGACTATGATTTGCTATATAAAAAAGGAATGGACTTCTTAATGAATTTTCTCGTGGGCCATGATTCCCGAAATGTCGTGCTTAACAGAGTCTCTAAAAAGACTAGAAGAACTTTAAATCCTGTAAAGGGGGATAAGTGAAAATGAAATCGCGAAGATCAATTCTGGTTGTCGTGATATCGGTGCTTCTTATTGGAACAATAATTGTGCTCAGGCTTCGCTCGCACGCGATGGTGGATGGAGACGCCGGGTCTTCAACAATTGCTGTGACCGTCTCAAAAGCGGAACCCGGCTCTGTTACAAACAAAATTAACGTCACGGGAGCTCTTGAAGGTGTCCATGAGACTGATATTATTTCAGAGACAAGTGGTAAGATTACAAAGATCAATGCCGAGATCGAAGCATATGTCTCTGTAAATTCCAGTGTCGCTGAAGTAGAAAACGATCTGCAGGAAATTGCAGTGGAGGCGGCACATATAAACAGTGACAAGGCAGCAGCAGACTTAAAACGCGTAAGAAATTTGTTCACTCAGAACGCGGTTTCGGAAACGCAGTTTGAGAATGCGGAGGTTGGAGCAAAAGCTGCATTGGCGCAGTTGAAGCTCGCACAGAAAAATTATGATAATACATTCTTGAGGACCCCGATTGCCGGCAGACTCGCGCAAAAATTCGTGGTGGTCGGCCAGATGATAACGCCGGGTACTAAAGTAGCCACCGTTGTCGATGATAGCCGCATGAAGTTAAAAGTAGGCATCCCGGAAAATTACGTATCTTTTGTGAAACCTGGCAGTGATGTACAGGTAACTTCGGATGCAGTTCCAAATCTAATTTTTTCAGGAACGATAAAGACGATTGCCCTTAAAGCCGATCCTCAGACGAGAACTTTTCAGGCCGAAATCGAACTGCTGAACGACCGCAACAGGTCACTGAAAAGCGGAATGTTTGCCAAGGCTGAGATCGCGACATCTGATGGAGGCGTAGCATCGCTTGTCATCCCGGCCGTTGCAATAATTGAGTCGAACGGGAATTCTCCGGCGGTATTTGCCGTGAAAGATTCTGTTGCTTCATTGAAACACGTTACCCTGGGACGGCGAAATGATTCCGTTGTCGAAGTTTTATCCGGGTTGACTTGTGAGGATCTGGTCGTGAGTTTTGGCCAACAGAATCTGAAGGATGGCACAAAGGTTAAGTACAATGTGGAGAACTGAAAGATTTTCACACTGCAGCTAGGGAGTTGAGTCACAATGAGACTTACGGAAATTGCAATAAAAAGACCCGCTTTCATTACAATGGTGTTCGTTGCGTTGGCGGTGCTCGGAATATATTCTTACAATCAGATGGGTGTAGACCTCCTGCCGAAAACCGACTGGCCCATTGTCACCGTGGTAACCGTTTATCCGGGAGCAGGTCCAAAGGAAGTGGAGAACGATATCTCCAAACCTCTCGAAGATGGATTAAGTTCACTCAATAACATAGACAATATTCGCTCTTATTCGAGAGAGAATGTTTCAATTGTTGTCGTGCAGTTTGGATTCAGCACGGATCTGAATACCGCTGTGAACGATGTACAGAGAAATGTGGACATGATCCGGGCGACACTGCCAAAAGAAGCGGAAGCTCCAAAGATTCAAAAAGCTGATCTCAACTCATTCCCGATAGTGAGAGTTTCCGCCGAGGCATCCATGGAACCAACGGTGCTGTATCAATTCATAAAGGACCGCGTACAGCCTGCACTTGAACAGGTACCTGGGGTAGCGACAATTAATTTGGTCGGCGGAAAACAGCGTGAAATCAGGGTAGAGGTCGAGAACTCTCGACTCAGAGCGTATAATATTTCACTGATGCAGGTAGCCCAGGCGTTGGGAGCCGACAATCTGGATTTTCCTGCCGGAACTATCACTGACGATAACCGCGAGTTTACGGTCAGGCTCTCTGGAAAATTTCAAACCCTCGACCAACTACGAAACATGGTGATCGCATCGACTTCTCAGGGTGTAGTTCATTTGAGCGACATTGCAGATGTGAAAGACACCTATAAAAAAACTGATCAGACGTTCAGCAGAATTGCTGGCATGTCCGCTATCGGCTTGATTATCCAGAAAACGTCTGATGCAAATTCTGTTCAGACTAGCGATGGTGTGCAAAAGGAGCTGAAGAATCTTGAGAAGGTATACTCGGACCGAAGTCTGAAATTCACAGTTGCACAGGATATCACCTCGTTCACAAGGAACTCGATAAGCGAGGTGAAGAGAGATCTCGGCCTGGCGATACTGATGGTCGCGATTACGCTTTTCCTCTTTCTGCATTCGGTGCGCAATTCTCTGATTGTCCTGCTGTCGATACCGACGTCTCTCGTCAGCACATTTGTATTCATGTACGCAATGGGGTTCACGATCAATCTTGTTTCCACTATGGGTTTGGCGCTTGTGATTGGAATTCTTGTCGATGATTCCATAGTCGTTCTCGAGAATATTCACAGGCACATGGAGAAGGGCGAGAACAAGAAGACTGCTGCGATAAATGGACGGAGCGAGATTGGATTTGCGGCAATTGCCATTACTCTTGTCGACGTTGTTGTGTTTCTTCCGATTGCAATGGTTGGCGGACTCGTTGGAAAAATTTTCAGAGAGTTCGGGTTGACCATCGTCGTTTCAACTTTAATCTCGTTGTTCGTATCATTTACATTGACTCCGATGCTTGCCTCGAAATGGTCGAAACTCACTAATTATGACCAGATTACTTTTGTCGGCAGGTTCATAATTTGGTTTGAGAACTTCCAGAAACGTCTTGATGCTGGATATAGAAAGCTTCTCGACTGGGCGCTGGGAAAGAGAAAAACCGTGCTGGCGATCAGCGGGGCTGCCTTGCTTATCAGTCTGCTCCCGCTTCCACTCCACCTGATTGGTTCCGAATTCATGACGCAAGCGGACAGAGGAGAGTTTGCGCTGATCATCGAGATGCCGGTTGGAACTCCAATTGAGAAGACCGACGCCACTATCGCTGCGATCGAAAATCAGTTGAAGAAGGATCCTAACATAGAGCAATACTTCAGCACGGTCGGTATGTCGGAACAAATGTTTTCCAAGTCCACGACCCCGAACTTAGGACAAATTCAAATTAGACTTGTACCTTCGTGGAAACGCAAAGTCAGCACCGGGCAAGAGATGGCTTTCGTCAAAAGCATTGCGGACAATTATCCGGGAGTAGCAGGAAGGGCAAGCGTAATTGGAATGTGGGGCACCGCCAATTACTCGCCTCTGGAAGTGGAAATTCAGGGTGCTGACCTTTCGGAAGTAGTGGCAGCCTCCCAACAGATATCGGATGTCATGGCGAAGACGGATGGAGTTACCGACGTCAAAAGCACATGGGAAAACGCGCGACCGGAATTACAGGTGGTTGTGGACCGCGAAAAGGCGGCTTCATTTGGACTGACACTTGGCGACGTGGCAGCGGTACTCCAGACTGCTGTTCAGGGAAATGTTATTACGAAATATAGCGACAACGGAACGGACTATGATGTAAGATTGCAGCTCGCCGAACGGGACAGAAATCAAGCCTCAGATCTGGGAACTCTCACCCTGATGACAAGAACCGGGAGACAGATTTATCTCAATCAAATTGCAGATGTAATCAGTGGAAATGGCCCTGTCGAGATTGACAGAAAAGATCGAGAACGATTGGTCACAATTCTTGGCAACCTGACGGGTTCCAGAAGTTTGGGCGATGCGACGCGCGACATACAGGCCGGCATCGCTTCGTTGAACCTTCCACCGCGAATCAGGGTGTTCTTCGGCGGTGATAACGAAAACATGTCGGACATGTTCCGGGACATGATGCTTGCTTTGGGAATGGCGGTTCTCTTTGTCTATATGATCATGGTCTCGTTGTTTGAATCTTATGCGCATCCGTTCACAATAATGTTTTCACTACCCGTCGCGCTGGTCGGCGGGTTCGTGGCACTTTTCCTGACAGGACAGACCCTGAACACTTTTTCGATGATAGGATTGATCATGTCGATGGGACTCGTGACGAAAAATGCGATCTTATTAGTGGATTATACGAACACACTTCGTTCGCGCGGTTACAGAATGATCGATGCGATCCTGGAAGCTGGACCGACGAGGTTGCGTCCGATTATTATGACGACTGCGACTATGGTTCTTGGAATGCTGCCGCTTGCGCTTGGACTGGGTGCGGGTTCGGACCTTCGACAGAGTATGGCGATAATTGTTATCGGCGCTTTGATCAGCTCAACATTGTTGACTTTGATACTTGTGCCTGTGATGTATACTTACGTTGATGGCTTGAAGATGAAATTCCCGGCGCTCTTCAGGGAAGTGAAGTGGCTCTCTATGCTTAAAGGCAAACCGCGCCCGCAATACGCCGAGTCATTAGTGAGCGCAGGAAAATGATTGCAGTTTTGATCAGAGGTTAGTCGGAAGGACTACTATTATCCGTAAATATTTTGTTCGTCGTATTCTTTTATGAAAAAATTCCTGCCGGATTTGCCCGAACCACCATTAACAAGAGCAAAAACGAAAACGAGAGCAGCAATCGGCAGAAAAATCAAACCGATGATTTTCAGAAACTTGCCCATTTCCACTTCAACCTTTTATTTCGATTGTTTGCATTCAGAATGTGAACTCCGTCTAATAGAAGACTAAACAAGCAATTAGAGTTCTCAACTTTTTATTTGATCAAATTTAAAGCCAAATATTCAATCAATCAAGGTTTCATTCGTTTTGTCGCCGGTATTTCCACCCACTATGTGCTTTTTATCACAACTTTTTAATTCAAAACGACGATATCATTATTCCTCTGCCAAATCCGGTTCGTTGCATCTTTGACCCCGCAGGGCTATTTTGAAAGAAAGATCGCAAAATGAGTGACAGCTACCAAAAAACAAATGAATTCAAAGTCCGTCAACACGGAAATATGCCTGAGCGGGACAGGCCGCCGAGAAGGATCGATATTTCAATCGTAGTTCCCCTATATAACGAGGAACAATCGTTGATGCCGCTTTCACTATCAATCAGAGATGCACTTGACCGGATGAACTATACTTATGAGGTGATTTTTGTCGATGACGGCTCGACGGACAATTCCTTAAGAGTTTTGAAAGACATACACCGGAAAAACCGCCGGTACAAGTTCATAAGTTTTCGTAAAAATTATGGCAAGTCCGCCGCGCTGTCGGTAGGATTTCAACACTCTCTCGGCCGAATTATTGTTACGATGGATGCGGATCTCCAGGATGATCCGAATGAGATACCGCATCTCGTAGAAAAATTAGAAAGCGGATATGATCTTGTAAATGGTTGGAAAAGAAAGCGGCATGATCCCATTTCAAAAACGATTCCATCCAGGTTTTTTAATTTTACGACATCGCTTCTTACCGGCATAAGACTTCGTGACTTCAACTCCGGGCTGAAAGCTTACAAACGCGAAGTAGTGCAGGATATAAAGGTCTATGGTGAGATGCACAGATTCTTGCCGGTCATGGCTCAATGGGCAGGGTATAGAATCGCAGAAATTCCGGTGATCCATCATCCGCGCAAATATGGCAAAACTAAATTTGGACTGAACAGGTTTTGGCACGGGCTTCTCGATCTGATTACGGTTCTCTTCACCACTCGATACAGCAAACGTCCCCTTCATTTTTTTGGAGTGATGGGTTTGCTGACCTCTCTTTTGGGATTTGCAATTGATCTCGAGTTGACGATAGAGTGGCTGATGGGGAAGACCGCGATCAGCAACCGTCCGCTGTTCACTGTCGGAATTGTCCTGATTATCGTGGGGATTCAGTTCGTGTCTATCGGGCTGCTCGGTGAGATGGTTACGCGAACCAATGTTAGCGAAGAATACTCGATCAAAGAAAAAGTATTCAACTGAAAATTATCAATTCTGGACGTTAGATCCCGAGTTACGCGAGTTTCTGACGCATGATAACCGTGCATAATTTCCGCAATTAATTGAGCAGCAAATTTAGGATTCAAAATCTTCCATTCATTTGGAACAATGTCTCCAGTAGAAAAGTTATTCGTAAATACTGACTGCCGTCATTATCGCGGCCACATTCCTTGCAAGCCTCACAAACTATACGGGGTTCATTGTGCCGGCTGCGATTACTACGATCCGGTGCGCGAGCGGTTATTGATCATAAAATTAGGGGCTCTCGGAGACGTAATTCGTACTACTCCTCTGCTAAGAAAAATAAAATCACTTCATCCTCAGGCCGAAATATGGTGGATAACGCACGCGCCTGAATTTCTTCCCGATGAAGTGGACCGCAAGTTGAAGTTCGAAGCGTCCTCTCTGCTTCAAATCGAAGAGACGGAATTTGATTTTCTCTTCAGCCTGGATAAAGATTACGAAGCCGCGGCTCTTGCAAATCGAGTGAAAGCAAGAGTGAAACGAGGTTTCGTTCTCCATGACGGAAAGACTTATCCTGCCGATGATTTCTCTTACCCGAAATATTTGACCGGTCTCTTCGATGATGTCAATAAGGCAAACACAAAAACCTACCTTGAAGAGATATTCGAACTTTGCGGGCTCACTTTTGGAGGGGAGAAGTATCTACTCTCTAATTTCAATACCGAAGGCTACAAATGGGATCTGAGTTTGCCGCGTCCGGTAATCGGTTTGAACACAGGGTGCGGCGGAAGATGGACGAGTCGTTTGTGGAGTGAAGACAATTGGTCACGAGTGGCGAAGACACTGAAGTCAAAAGGATATGGCGTTTTACTCCTCGGCGGTGAGCAGGAAGATGCGCGAAACAAAAGCATAGCGGCGAAAAGCGGTGCGAAATATTTCGGGTACCATCCGTTAAGGCGGTTCATAAATCTTGTCGACCAGGTCGATCTAGTCGTTACGGGCGTCACCATGGGAATGCACATAGCTATAGGACTTAGCAAAAAAATTGTCTTGATAAACAATATATTCAACAAGCACGAATTTGAATTATATGGACTCGGAAAAATCGTGGAGCCGGACAGAGAGTGCAAGTGTTTCTTTCAGCCAACGTGCGTTAACAAAGACTATTTTTGCCTCGACCATTTGCCTTGCGAGAAAGTCATAGATGCTGTCGCCGAGGTGCTGAAATTGTGATAGCGTATCTGCCGCAAAGCAACATCAAGTATCTGTGGTGATTCGTTCGCGATAATATGAAAATCGTAATCATTGGCACTGCGTATCCTCTCCGTGGTGGAATCGCGCACTATGTTTCTCTCTTATGCCGGTATCTATCCAAACATCACGAAGTCTCGGTCGTCACATTTAAAAGGCAATATCCGAAATTTTTGTTCCCCGGGAAATCGCAGGTAGAGGATCCGGTCCGTGGGAAAGTGACCGATAGCGCTGCGGTGCCGGGCATTCAGGTTATCGATACGCTGAATCCATTAACATGGTACAGAGCGGGCAAAATTGTGGCAAAGTCAAAGCCAGATTTGATAATTTTCAAATACTGGATGCCTTTTTTTGCACCTGCATTCGGCGTCATTGCGAAAGTGGCTAAGAGAAAGTCGGGATGCAAGGTGCTATTCATTTGTGATAATGTAATTCCTCATGAACGTATGCCGCTTGATAAAGCACTCACTTCGTGGCTTTTCAAGAAGGGGGACTCTTTTGTAGTGCAGTCGAAGTCGGTGGAACGGGATTTACTTTCGTTGGTTACATCCCCCAAATATAAATTTGTTCCGCATCCCGTGTATGAAATATTCGGCAAGCCGATTGAGAAAGCGGAAGCGAGACGCAAAATGGGGATCCGCGAGAATGAGAATGTGGCACTTTTCTTCGGATATATCCGGAAATACAAGGGGCTTAATGTTTTACTGGACGCAATGAAGAAAGTTCTGGGGAGAATAAACGTGAAACTTCTGGTGGTCGGTGAATTTTACGACGACAAAAGAAATTATATCCGCCAGATTGTGGAGCTCGGCTTAAAAGATAATGTGGTGGTGATCGGCGATTATGTTCCGAACGACGAAGTAGCGAAATATTTTTCGGCTTCGGACGTCGTGGTCCTGCCATATGTCGACGCAACACAGAGCGGAATCGTACAGATAGCGTACAATTTCAATAGGCCCGCGATAACGACGAACGTCGGCGGACTAGCGGAGGTCGTTTTGAATGGGAAGACGGGTATCGTGGTACGGCCGAATTCTGCGGACGAATTATCGGATGCGATAGCAAAATTTTTTCAGGAGAATCTGGGTTTGAAATTTTCCGAGGCCGTCGCGGAGCAGAAGAAATATTACTCTTGGGACAATCTCGTAAGTGCAATCGAGGAATTAGCAAAGTGATGCAGGGAAACCGAAATGTAGTAATCGGCTCCCAGCGGCTGTCTCTAAAAGATCATGGAGACGTCAGGCGGTGATCCCTTTTTTAATAGCCTGCCGCGGCGATCTCGTGTCTGTGATCTAACCTGCCTAATCGTTCGTCTATCGGGCCTCTGCCGGGGTCTTCTTCCTCTTCCTTAATAGAAGCGTGAAACCGGTCCCCACCAATCCGAGAACCAATACAATATTTGTCACGAGGCTTACACTGCGTCCGGCGTAATAAATTGTCGGATGGAAAACCAGACTCACCGTGTGATTCCCCCTCGGGATCAATATTCCTCTCAAGAAATAATCGCTCTGATAAATTTCCGCCGGCTCGCCATCAATCGTGGCTTCCCACCCTTTCGGATAGTAAATTTCGCTCAACACAAGGAAATTGTTTCCGGTGGCATTTACCTGCATTGCCATGGACTGCAATTCATAATCTGAAAATCTTACTCTCGCATCCGTGCCGGGCGCATCAATTTGAATATGCGGGTCAGTTTGGAGGTAAACCGTTTTTGACGGATCGAATGTCCCGTCACGCAGCGACTGGAGGGTCGTGAGTGCGGAGGCGACTTTGCAGTTATTGACAAAGAACGCCCGCGGTAATGCATTGTCATTTTGCAGAACAAATTGCGAACCATGAAATACGATTCGTCCTAATAAACTGTCCGGTTTGTCGGAGATGACGTATTTTACCCCGAGCAAGCGCAGGACATTCGGATTTGTTATTCCCGCCACGTCCATCATGTCCTGGTAATTCCTTAGCTTTGCTCCGGTATATCCATAGGCATTCTGCAGCTGGAAGTAGGCCAGCGTGTTTGAATACTCCGGTTGAAAGTTATGGAATTGAATGACCCTGTACAGCGTAGTGTCGCGCTGGATAAATGACACAAAATCGGGTTTTGTAAACTGCTGTTCCAATCCGGCCTTGTCGCTGTACTCCATCGGTTTTGCATCCACTCGCCAGAGATCGACAAGCAGGACGAGGGTCAGTGCCCCCAAGGCAGTCACCGTTTTCAGCTTTCCCGTTAAGTACAAATAGATTATGCCGCACGTGGCAGTGCAGATCAGCAGCGAAACATAAAGGTCACTCACCATGTTATCGAACAGAATTGGATACGCCTGCTGCGATACCTTGCGGCTGGAATCGATTATGCCGTAATAAAAGTCTTTGATGCTGCCGTTCAATGTGAGGCTCAAGAGTAAAAGTCCGGCGAAGACGCTTCCCGAAATAAAAATTCTCCTTGCAAACTGTTTGTCCGCATTCTCTCTTGCTTTGATCATCGAATCGATTCCGTAAGCCGCAAGGATCGGGATAAATATCTGCACCAGTACCAGTATCATGCTTGGAGATCGGAAGCGGTTGAAATAAGGGAAGTGATAAAACATCAAGTCGAAAAGGACCGAAAATGTATTTCCAAAAGAAAGAAGCAAAGTCACAATTATGGTGAAGAGTGAAAACTGGACGAACCTGTTCTTCCTGTTCGCCACAAACCCGATTATCGCGAGAATTATCGTGATCACTCCCATGTATTCAGGGGCAACCGTAAATGGCATCTGCCCGAAATACGTGTTGACTCTCACATCCTGGTTGCTGGAAAGTGGACCATTATAAGTGTAGTCGCCGAACCCGTAAAACGAAGGCACGAAGAATGTTGTCAACTCTCCCGGACTGAACGACCAGCTGGTAGCGTAATCATAGCTGAGCCCGGCTCCACTTTGAGCGGCTTCGTTCGAGGTCTGAACAATCGGCTGGGAGCCGCGGATGGAATATTTACTGTACTCGAGTATCGACATGTACTTATCCGAAGACATTGCAAACGCGATAACTCCTGCCGCAATAAGGATGGCGGCATTTCTCGTGAGACTCCGCAGATTTTCTTTTTTGAAGAGAGACACCACAAAATTATATAGGTAATACAAGCCTAAAGTCAAAAGTGTATAGTATATCATCTGGACATGCGAGCCTTCGAGCATCAGGTGAATTGCGATGATGAGAGCGATAAAGTAAGACCATCTGAATTTTTTCGAAAGTTCAATGATGAAGATAAAGATGTACGGAAAGAACGAGATGGTTATTATTTTCGTGCCATGTCCCACCATGATCCAAATTATGATGTTCATAGTGAAAACTGTTGCGGTGGCGGCAAAGAAAGCCGCGAACTTTCCGATTCCCAATCGCCTCAGTAAAACAAAAACTCCGGTACCAAAGAAGAAATAGAAGAGCACCGCCCATGCAACATCAATATTGCCGGTCGCGATGGAGAGTGTCCTTATTATCTCGCCGAAAAGATAGTTCGTGAGGTCGTATGCGCGCGTTCCCGCTATCATGAGGCTCGCGAACGAAGGCATTCCGCTGAAAACATAAGGTATCCAGAGCGGGAAGATGTGCTCATTGCTTGCCTCCTGCAGGTAGGTCTGGAAGCTCATTGGTGAAATGACGTCCGGGCTGACGAACACCTTCCCTTCGAAGAAAGCCTTATTGAAAAACACGACGAGCAGAACGAGAATCAGAATTATGAAAAATGGTGTTTCGTATCTTTCAGGGAGCAGTGATTTTTCCTGAGCAATAGATGCCTTGTTGAGTCTTTGCCTTTTGTCTTTTTGTGCCATTTTGCTTTTTCTCCGATGGAAGGGGTGGTGTCACCTCATTTTAATCATTGATATCGCTATCGACAGAGTGCGCTGGCTACTCAAACTTTTATCTTTTCACCTTCGTGTGCTTTGCACGCCACAACCAATAAGCCGCCGCCGCCTTTTGGGGGAAGGAAATAGTCGAGCGCCATGAAAAGGAGCGAGACAGGAAATGTGATAATGTAATAAAACGGAAGAAGAAGAAAATAAACGCTCGATTTGTTCAGAAGGGTTATAGGTGCCTTCATTACGAGCTTCCAGTAAATATTCCCTCCGAATCCGTAAGTAAAAATGATTCTTTCAACCTTGAGATTAGCGGCCTTGAGTTTTTCCGAGATATCCTGCGGCGAATATCCGTCCCTGAAATGTTCATCGATAAAACTCTCAGACTCCAAGTTTGTGGAATGTTCCTCTCCGTGGTTTGTGCCGGCCGACGGAGTAGAAATTATCACTTTGCCTCCTTCGCGCAAGACCGAGGAGAAATTCTTGAAAACCGCCGCATCGTCTTTGATATGTTCCATTACATCGACGGAAACTATCAAGTCGAATTTATAATCGAACATTCCCGGTAAGGCGTTTGATGACAGGTCGGCGACGACAAATTTTGCATTTGACAATTTCTGATCTTGAGCAAAACGATTGCACCTGTCAACCTCGGATTGAATGATATCGACACCCGTGACCTTGGCACTAAATTTTTTTGCAAGATAGTATGAATATTCTCCGGGTCCGCACCCGGCGTCGAGGACGTCCGTGAAGCCATCTGTTTTAAATATTCTCCTGATCTCTCTTTTGACGTGCCATGATCGCAACAGCATAATACCGAGCCCAAAATAGTATAATTTCCTCATCGTGTGATTGGTGCCTATCGCCGATCCTATCTTTTCTTTAATTGGCTCGTATCTCATCTTTTCTTTCCACACAGAGTTCTTCCGAATGGGTTCTTTAGGAAGGCTATGGTTTTCATCGGGCGCCTTTGACTTTCGATAAGCTTATGCTATGCGAATGGCTTTCTCTCGAACTCAGTTCTTTTGCTCCCGAAGTCAAGGCACCTCAAGCATGATGTAGTCATAAGATCGATATAAAGGTTGTCATGGCCGCGGTTCGACCGTGTATCTTCAATGTTCCATGCGTCGGATTGTCTCTCACCATCTGCTTTCAAGTGTCCACAATTTAATAATTATTGACAAAACATTTAAATTGCTGATCACTTTGAGGGGTCATGGTGCATCCCAAATAATTTTCCAACATTGAACGAACGCAGAAATATGCGGCGTATTGAGATTTTGCGAGGTGAAAGAGTTGCTTTTTTATTTGGTCTAAAGTACATTAATCGCGTCTAGGGAATTTCTATTGTGACACCGACATTCAGTACTACTGGTTTGTACCCAGCAATAATGAGAAATGTTTTTTGGACAAATTTCTCACGATTGCTTCCGTTAGTGCTGGGATGAAGTTTTTCCAATCAAAATTAGGAGAAAGGGAGCGGTTACAATGAAAAAAGTCAATTGTGCTGTTGCCGTGAGCTTCGCGCTTCTTAGCTTTTTTGTTATGATGTCTGATTGTGCCTTTTCGCAGACAACGCAATGGGTGGATTTCTATGCTACGAATTCAGGATTACCAAACAACTGGCTTGAGGGAATTTGTGTGGACAGTTCTGCGGTTGGATGGCTTGGTACTTATGGAGGAGGATTGGCGAGGTATGACGGCGCGAGTTGGACGATATACAACTCAAGTAACTGCGGTCTTTTGAGCAATGTAGTAGATGGGGTTATTAAGGATGCACAAGGGGATGTGTGGATAAGTACGTTGGGAGGAGGAATTGGCAAGTTTGATGGGACGCATTGGACGTTTTATGATAGGAGTAATTCGGGATTATCGGAAGATACTACGAGCAGTTTAGGAATAGATAGTGGGAATGTGTGGATAAGCACATATGGAGGAGGAGTCTGCAAATTTGATGGGACGCACTGGACTGTGTATAACAAGAGCAATTCAGGGCTACCGAGTGACTCTGTGATTGGCCTAGTAGCAGACGGAAATGGGAATATGTGGATGGGAACGAGCGGAGCGGGACTGGTTGAGTTTGATGGCACACACTGGACGACGTATAATACAATTAATTCCGGAATACCGGACAATGTTGTATATCATGTAGTGATAGACAGTGCTGGCAATAAGTGGATCGGAACTGAATACGGAGGCGCAGCTAAGTTCGATGGGACAAACTGGACAGTGTATAACACGAGTAATTCAGGATTGCCGACGAACAATGTCAATTGGATAACGATAGACAGTCACGGTAATAAATGGATAAGCGATTGGTATGGAGGCCTTGTAAAATATAATGACACTACCTGGACGGTGTACAACACGAGTAATTCGGGTCTGCCAACCGTACAACTGGGTACCACAAGCATTGATAAATATAACAACAAGTGGATTTGTACCACCTATGGTATGGCTATCTTTAATGAAAATGGAATAACCAGGATCGGGCTAACAGACGTCAAAAGGACTGATGAGATCCCGACATCGTTTTCCCTATCGCAAAACTATCCGAATCCGTTTAATCCATCGACGACAATCGATTTCGCCTTGCCGAAAAGCGCGCATGTTCTGCTAAGGGTCTATGATATTCTCGGAAGAGTAGTCGAAACACTGATGGATACGACAAAGCCCGCCGGGTACTATTCGGTAAGGTTCGATGGTTCGGGATTATCTAGCGGTGTCTACTTTTACAGCCTGGCGACGCAGGGTTTCAATCAGGTCAAGAAGATGATACTTGTGAAATAACCGGATGACAATAGGTGACTTCGTCCCGGCAAGATCGGGACTCCGAGAGCGTCCGAGAAATCGATGAATAATAGGGGCCGGAAGATGTGTTCGTTCATCATGTAACCCCGCCTTTGACAGCGGGGTTACCTTCATAATAATATCTATAAAATTCATAACGAGAAGATTTCCAAAGTGGATCGCAAAACTCACTTCACCAGAACAAGTTTCTTTGTTTGCACGGACGTCCCAGCTTCGATTCTATAAAAATACGTCCCGCTGCATATTGTCTGCGCCTGGACCAATGTTGCTGATGCAGGCAGAAGCGGATTCTATCCCCGGTTATCCCGCTTATGAAATTGCTAAATTTATCATCCGCAAATCTGGTGTAGGGCCAACACGTTCATATTATTATGTCGTTACGGTATATTTTGGTCCAAACGATTCTTTTTTTGTAATTCAAGTAGATAATCCAGCTTCTTCAAGACATCGCTTACTTCGATTGATTTCATAAGCGTCGAATCTTTGGGATCGACTTTCAGTTGACTTTCTGTCCTTTCGCTGCCTGTCCAGACATATTGGAATATCGGAATATTCATGGGGTATGTGACGATGGGAGGAGTCACGCCCATCAGAGCGATGGTTGGTGTACGTTGTGAAATGGCAATCTGCATCGGGCCGGTGTTGACCGAAATGAAGACATCCATCCGCTGAAACAATGCGGCCAGTTCCAGTAAAGTGGTTTTGCCAACTAGACTTATGACTTCATTTTGCGGTTTCACTTTTTCCATGATGGCGTTAACATAGTCAATGTCATTCTTAGAACCTGTGAAAACAACCTTGGCTTTGTAGTGATTGACTAGTTCGTTTGCTAGCGCGGCAAACTTTGTTTGTTCCCATCTCCGCTCCTTCCACGTTTCGCGGCAGTTTGATTGAATACCGACCAAAAGATCTGAGGCAGATACATTGCACTTGTGCAGCAATTCTGATACTCTCTCTTTGTATTCGGCCGTAACGGGGAAGATCATCTCACGCTCAATTATTTTCCACCCAAACGCTTGCTCGAAAAGCTCTACGCATTCATCAATTCGATAACGCGTTTGGGCTGTCCGCGTCGGTATTGACACACGAATATTGTTGAAGCAGCCCCTGTTGCGATAGTCATAACCGAGTCGATACCTGCCGCCGATAATCCACATAAGGAAATTTGTTCTAAGCGATGTGTTGAGTTGAAGCACCAAGTCGAACTTCTCGGCTCGGAGTCGAAAGAGTGTGCTCAGTTGTCGCAGCAAATATGTTTTGGGTATACTGTGAATACGGTCGACATAAGGATTAGTAGAAAGTATTTCTGCAGTAAATGGATATACGAGAGCATCTACCGTCACATTTGGAAGATTGTCTTTCAATGCCTTATAAACCGGTGACGAGAAGAGCATGTCACCTATGTAGTTAAGGTCAACCACAAGAATTCTGCGAACGCGATCGAGTTTCGTCGGCAGAGCATATTTGCCGATAACTTTTCCCAATATTTTTAGAAAGTATCTCATGTGAGTTTAGACGGCGCTAGTCAATGTATCACCCATATCGTCGCACAGTTCAGAAAGAATCTTCGTCTGGAAGGTGCATATTGAGTCATCCATCATCTTTTCAATGTAGCCTTGATTAACATGAGAACCGTTCATTTATTTCGCGTCACTTGCAACAGTTCGTCCACAACTTCAATTACATTTTGCGGCTCTATTCGGTTGATATCCAATTTAGACCATTCGGAGGAGGGCAAAAAAGGTTTTCGTGACCTTTCAATCTTTCGTAGGAGGGAAGGATGGAAAACAAACCGGGCTGGCACTCCCCACGTTTCAGGGTACGGCACGAACCGCAAGTAACTATTCCCGTTTGACACGCATACTACAGGACATCCAACGGCCACCGCGATATGCAGTGCCCCGGTATCGTTAACGAGGGCGAGTGATGCACTCGAGAGGAGGCACGCCAGCTCAACTAAGGATAGTTTGCCGGTGTAGTCCAGTACTTGAAAATCTTTTAGTCTTGACGCGACTTCGTTTGTATACGGGCGGTCCGCCCCCGAGCCGGCCAACGCAACCCCGAAATTGTATTTTTCACAACCATGACGGGCAACTAAGGCAAAATTCTCCGGGGACCACCTTCTCCATTTTCTCCCAGCTCCAGGAAAGACCACCATGTAATTGGTCGGGGGAAGCGTAACCTTCATCGGCCCGCTCGTTAACTGAATGCTGGTGTGCTCAACGTTAATCGTTTCATCCAAAAGACTTTCAATAAAGCTTTTGTTCCTCATAAACTCAAACGTGGTGCGGGGAAGAGAAGGAATCAGTTTATGATAAAATCTATCGGAAATGAACTTGGCTATAAACGAAGAAGCGACAGTGTCCCCGGTTGCTCCAATTTTCTCCCGCGCCCTGGCAAGTCTGACGACCGGGTCGCCATACAAGAATTCTCGCGACATGACTGGCTGCACCACTACATCATAGTCTTTTGCCCGAATTGCTGACAAGATGGACCATCGATAGGAAAGAGAACTTTTAAACTCCCTGCGGTTTATCCAGATGAAATCATCAACTGAACCCGAGTCTAGATCCAGGGCCAAGTCTTTCCATACTTCATTTCCGCATAAGGTTATTCTATGGCCACTGAACCTATTGCTGTGTCTTATGGAATTCAGGAAATTTCTGAAGAGGACATAGTCTCCGATGGCATCCAGTCTCACAATGAGCATCTCCGGCCGCTTTTCGGGATTGCCAGTTCCGCTTTTTTTCTCGGAAACTTTTCTCCACAACAGGAAGGCGAAGTCATAGGTGAAGTAGAACAGAACCCTGATATAGTATCTCGGACCATACATATGAAGAAAATCTCCTAGTCTGGGCCGTTGGTTTTTTCACAGGGTTTCATATTACTCCTAGAGTTTGTAAAGACTCCCTTCGCCATTACTTCCGGTATAATTAATTAGCCCGTCTCTTAGCCCGAGAAATGCAGCGCGTGCTGCCCTGTAGTTTTTATGTTTGAGAATTAGTCTGACAAATTGTCTGCCGTAGAAATAAATGAAATATTGCAGATTGAACAACCATTTTCTCGGATTTCCGTTCTTTCTAAGAAACAAGATCTTGTTTCTCAGGTTGAAATAAACGTAAGTTGGACTGTCCCACCGAATCGAGCTTGAAACCCTGTGATACAACACAGCGGCCGGTTGGTAAAGAACAGAGTAACCTGCCCGTTTTGCCCTTACCGAATAATCAGCATCTTCAAGGTAAAGAAAGTAGCTGTGGTCTAGCTTGCCGATCTTTTCTATGACCTCGCGTTTGATCAGCATACAGCAGCCTGTAACAAAGTCGGTCTCAACGCAATGTTGTTGCAATCCATCGTCCTCTTTGCCGATTCCGATGTGAGTTCCTAGCCCCCTGTCAATATCCAGCCTGCCGCCCGCGTACCATAATGTATTTGGTTTGTCATAGTAATGAATTTTTGCTCCAATGATTCCAGCCTCAGGTTCTTGTTTAGCGGTCTCCACTAATTTTTCGATCGTGTCTTCTTTCACTATTGTGTCGTTGTTTAGAAGCAGGATAAGGTCTGCCCCATTTTGGAGTGCGTAATCAATTCCCATGTTGTTTGCACCGCCGAATCCAAGATTTTGTTCCGTGGATAACACAACCACGCCATGGCACGCCTGCTGAAGGATTTTTCGAGAGTCTGATGTGCCCCCATTGTCTATTATTATTACATTGAAATCCGTGAGCGAGCTTTTGCGCAGGGATTTCACACAATCAATAGTCTGATCCGCTTCTCCGAAGTTTACGAGAATTATGAACAGAGAATTAATCATTTTCTTCGAAACAGTCCAACCTAGGTTCGGAGGAAAAGCCTGCCATAAGATATCATCGCACGAATGTGGCCACGCATAAAAAATATTTGTGGTTGGAATCAGAAATCCAAGCCAGGAAATCAAGTGCCATGATGTGCCGGCCGGGCAATAACTGCAATCAAGCTGTCAGTTGTTGTTTGCGAAATCTCGACATCCTCACGGCCGGACACAGCGATTAAGCAGGCTTTCGCTTGCCAATGATGTGAAAGCTCCAGTATGCGTCTCTACCAGAATTATAATTGATAACTTCGATGTGATTGCTCTTCAAGAATGGTAACAGGACTTCGATACTCGGTTTCCACTTGTGCATGGAAGAGACCCATGGTCCGCGAGGATTCCATAGCCTCATCGATTTGTGAGGAAGATATAGAAAGAGAATACCACCTAGCTTAAGTTTCCGAATCCACAGACGAAGAGCATCTTGCCAATTCTCGAGATGCTCAAGGCAATGAGAACTGAAAACATAATCGAGTGATCCGTCGTCGAGAAAATCGAGTTTGTATGCGTTTTGTTTGGGATCATTCTGGATCGGAATCGCGCCCGGCAGGGGCCACTCGTCAGCTCCAACGTCTATGCCTTTTCCCACACACCATTTCAATGCAAGGTCGGTAATTGACGATCTAGCATTTCCATGATTCAAGTAATCCGGATACAATTCACCACGGTACTTATGATAAATTTCTCCATTGAGAGTGACTCTGGTGAGGAAAAGGCAATTGATTCTCCAGGCAAGGTAAGAGATCACCTTTGAAGGGTGAAGAATTATGTTCTGAATTTTCATGATAATGAAAACCTGTCCAGCAATCGTCTATGTCTTTTCAACTTAAACATGTTTTCACCGTTTGCTTCTCCGTGAATCGCCGCAATTGTGTTCCCCTGCCTGATATGCGAACATGTTATCCTAAACAACAGGCGCCAGAAAATCAAGTGCAATAAAGGGTTTTCCCTTCAAGGAATGTTGTTCCAGGTACAAATCAGCCATCAAGTAAATCTCTCTGGAAGTTTTTCAATCAAGAATCCGTTGTCGTCCCGGAAGCAACTTGATGAGGTCACTCCAAGGATTGCAGGAGATTGTATTCATGAGATTCTCACGGCTAAATCCGGATTTGTGGGTGGAAGAGGCGGAAGCAGACAGCCCACAAATCAACTTTGACGATGTGAGAATCATGGTGGAGAATTAGTTTTTTCGTCTCCCGAGGCATCCCAGCAGGCCTCTCCGCAAGTTCTCACTGATCGCGGCAGGACTAAAAAGGCGCTCTGCTCGATCACGTGCTTTCAATCCAAGCGACATACGTAATTTCCTGTCCAGTATTATCGATTTTAGGCCTTCGTATAATGCCACATGATCATTTGGCTGAACAAGAATGCCTGCGTCTCCTACAACTTCAGGAATCGAACCTGAGAGAGTGGACACTATGGGTTTGCCGCATGCCATTGCCTCGAGAAAGACTGCCCCGAGTTGTTCCTGCCAATATTTGCGGGGTGTGCTTGGTAAACAGAATATGTCCGCCATGTTGTGGACGAGATCTATTTCCGAGCGCGGAATAAAGCCAGTTCTTATGACGTTCCTATCGAGACCGAGCATTTGAATCCGTTTGTCGACCTCTTGTTCTGCGGGACCTTTTCCAGCTATGACAATTTTCAACTTCGTTCGATCTATCATCGGATCATTTAAAAGTCTCTTTGCGGCGTAAATCAGCTCGAAGGCTCCCTTTGATGCCCGCACTCTGCCAACGAAGAGTATAACCATGTCGTCCGGCTTGATTCCATACCGCTCACGCCATCGCAGCCTGCTGCTCTCGTTCGGTTTGAACTTTTCCGTGTCGGTTCCGTTTCTCGTGACGAATATTTTTGATTCGTCAATTCCCTCCAACAGTAACGCAGCTTTCGCTCGCTCGCTCATTGCAAAGAATCCATCGACCTGATCATAAACCCGATATTTGAAGAATTTTGCAATCGGTTTCCTGTCAAGTGCGAACGGAATATTCTGCCAATGGACTGTTGCGAGTTTGAAATCAAGATGCCTCTTCAAACGTGCGACCTGATAAGTCAGCAAATAGTTGTAATCATTAGTATAGGCTACGTCAAATCCGCGAAGTTTATCTCCAAGACCAAATACGAATTCTGAATCGACACCGGTAAGGTTGTTTATGAGGCCGTAAATTTTTCCGTATGCGCCGAAAGATAAGGAGTTCAATCTGCTGTCAAGGCAAGGAAGTTCCACTATTGGAAGACCGACGTTTGTATCCTGATGGCTACCCGGGCTTATGAACAGTGTAATGTCAAATTCGTCTTCCAGCGGTTTGAACAAAAGTGCCTCTTCCCTGGAATAAAAGTGCCCTCTTATTATTGCAAGTCTCGGTCTCATTTCTACCTCACGTTAACTATTATTTCTTTCAGTGGTGACGGTAGAACTTTTGTGAGAATGGGTTTGTCCTCTTCCGTTATTCCTTTCATCAGATAGAATGTTGTGGCATAAACTGCTACAGCGATCGGTATCTGAAGTAACACAGACGTACCCATTGTGAAATATAAGACTATTGCCATCGGTATGCATGACAAGGCTGGTTTCAGAAAGACCTTCGATAAATAGAGTGTATAGTGGAGTCTTCTCAGGTAAAGAAAAGAAGCGGAAAACAGCAAAGCTTCCACCATGACCAATGACAGGGCTGGCACAAACAGTCCAAACTTGGGAATCAAAAGATAATTCGTCATGGCAACGGCAATTCCTGTCGGGATGGTGACGTGCATCGCAAATCGCTGCTTGTTTATTGCAGGGAAAAAAGTGAATAGTATATAGTTGCCATAGCTGATCATGGTCGATATGATAAGCATCTGTAATGCAGGGATAGTTGGGAGAAACGCCACCGTATATATCGCCACGATCAATTTCTTTGCCGTCAGGATCGTCCCAACTGCCAAGGGGATTGAGACTATGAACATATATCTAACGGAAATATTCAGCACCGATTCAAGTTTTTCTTTGTCTGAATTGTGCAGTTCGGCAAAGAATGGGTAAATCACCTGGGTAAAACTCATGGGGATCACGGTTAATATCATTATTAACTTGAGGGCTGCGTTGTAATACCCTGCAACAGCATTTCCACCCATATATTTTAACAGCGCAGTGGTCACATAAAAATACAGTACGATCCCTAATGAACCTATTGCAACCGGATATCCTTCCCGCAACAAATATCTCCATAATTTCCGTGAAGGGCCAAGGATGACCGCGTTAAGGTACTTTTTCGAGAGGTATACGGTGAGCGCGAGTATCAAGAAAGTGACGAGTGCGCTGCCAACCATCAGTCCGAACAATCCATAACCCAAAATCAATAGCAGAATTACCGCGACCGACGTAGAAAAATCTGTCGCAATCGTGACCACCGAAATGAGTTTCATCATCCTGTGCGCCTGAAATGCCCCGGTGAAGACGGTGATCAGCGACGTTGCTCCGGTGATGAAAATGCTGAAAATTACTGCCCAGTTTGTGAGTCGATCGAAGTGCGAAAAGTATGTTGCACCAGCGATTATTATCGAGGTGCCCCCGAATAACAGAAGTTTCAAATGGAGCGCGCCCGAAACGTACTCGGATGTCTTACTCTTATCTGCTGCAATGTCTCGTGTCAATATCTGTCCTAATCCCATGTCGAAGAAAATCGAGAACATCGCGACAAAATAAGTGGCAAACGTATAAATTCCGAAGGTCTCTACTCCCAAATAAATTGCGATGTACTTCAGTCGAATGAGCCCAAGGATCAGGCTGATTACCTTTGCAGCGAAAATAGCCGCCGTATCGAACGTTATTTTTTTTGCTTGTGATGGCACAGTAGTTTTGGTAATTAAATTGCTTTTTCTGTTGTTGCTATTTTACTGCATCAACATAGAGGCTCTCGTGTTTTCGCTCCGGCGAATCGATGCAAATGTCCGGAAGAATTGATCCGCCAAATTTCTGTTCCTGTACACTTGAGAAGCCATGTTTCTTCAAGATGAATGAGAGCGTCTCGAAGTCGTAGGCAAACTTGTGTTGACCCCATTGACGAAAGACGAAGTTAATTAATTCCATACGGGTATTATACGCGAATCCCATTCCGGCTTCGGAATGGTTTTCGCCTAACACTCTCATCTTTTGAAGCTCATCCCAGTCACCCCGACAATATGCCCGCAAGTACGCGCCCGCGTCAGGAACGATAATTCGTATTACTCCTCCTGGTTGTAGCACCCTGCGACATTCGGCAAGGAAATGAGGGACTTCGTCCTGATAGTCCAGGTGCTCAAAAAAATGTTCAGCGAATATTCCTCTCGCTGAACCATCCTGAAATGGAAGGCTTTTTCGGCAGTCGTAAACACAGTTGACATTCGCGCCGGGAACAGCATCCACGTTGATCCACCCAGGTCTTCCTTGTGGCCCGCAACCCAAATTGACAAGCAGATCCTTTGAGTTAGCGAAACGCTTCCTGACATTCTTCTTTGATATTTTCAGCCATGTCAGACGCAGTTCGAATGGTACGTTTCGAAGAATATGCCGAGGGATGACGGAATAGAAAAGCTTCTTTATTTTTCCCCGAGGGTTTTCTATAGCGTTGTCGTAAGATCTGATAAGTGTATCTTGGGTCGCATCGCCTTTCATTATTGTGCCTCTGAAGTTTCTTGATTGTTGAATAGCTTCCGGAAGCTCCCGCCGCGTTCAGCTGCGATCAGGATGTTCTTTGTTATGTATATCGTCATTAAGAACGGTATTGTCAGCCAATGATACCACTTCGCATATCTTGCCATAAGCCTAAGTTGACTCTTTAGCTTGTTCCAATTCTTGAACCATGACAGGTTGCCGCCGGAACTTGCGGAGACTTTGTGCCAGATCATCGAAGTTGGAATGTAAGCCAGTCTGTATCCCGCTCTCGATGCCCTCAGACACCAGTCGACGTCTTCACCATAGATGAAAAAGGTTTCATCAAGTCTCCCGATTTCCTCGATAACCTCCCGCTTAACGAGCACACAACAACCTGTAAGATAATCGACGTACTTTGTCGCATCATACTGCCCGATGTCGATCTCCCTGATTCCGATATGTGAAACCCACCCCTTCCAAAATTCGATCCTTCCCCCGGCGAACCAAATCATTTTTCGAGTAGCCCGGCGGGAGTCGTCTTTGCCATAGTAAAATATTTTTGGTCCGGCCATGCCTATATTTTCGCCGGTCTCAGTCGCATTAATGAGCTCCGATAAAAAATCAGGATCCACTTCGGTATCGTTGTTCAATAGGAGGACGTAATCCGCTTTATGCTTCATGGCGTAATCTATGCCCGCATTATTGCCTCCGGCAAATCGGAGATTCTCAGAGTTTGTTATGATCTTGACCCATGGGAAATTTTCCCTGACAGATTCTACGGTCCCGTCGGAGGACGCATTGTCCACCAGAGTCACAGAAAAGTTCGGATACTTTACCGACTCCACGGATTTAAGACATGCGATGGTGTCTTCTTTGCCGTTCCAGTTTAAAATTATGATGTGGACCAGCGGATGGGACGAGTTACGCTTGATTATTTTGCCTCCTCATAAAAGAATTTAATAAAATCTCCCGGACTTTTCATGAGAAATTGATTAACGTGCACCAGTTTCTTAATTTTGACGTAATGGAAACCCAGGTCAAGGACCTAAGAATAAATTCAAAGCTGGTCAAGGAGTTGCTGGTACGTTTCATAAAAGACGAGACCGAAAAAGTAGGGTTTAAGAAGTTGGTCGTCGGACTCTCCGGAGGCGTCGATTCCGCACTCTCTGCAGCGCTTGCCTCAGAGGCGATCGGAAAAGAAAATCTGCTCTGCGTAATTCTTCCGCATAAATCTTCATCCAGAGAAAGCGTTGAGGATGCAAAGCTCCTCGCAGATGAATTTTGCCTGCGGACGGAAATTGTTGACATCACATCTTCCGCCGATGCTTTGATCAGACGCGAACCCGGGATGGCTAATGTTCGTCTCGGAAATATTCTTGCGCGAATCCGGATGATCGTTCTGTACGACATTTCTGCGCGCGATAATGCGCTGGTACTCGGCACCAGCAACAAAACGGAATTGCTTCTAGGCTACGGCACGCTCTTCGGCGACATGGCACACGCCATAAATCCCATAGGTGATTTGTACAAGACACAGGTGTGGCAGCTGGCGAAATATGTCGGCGTGCCGGAGAAGATTGTCAAAAAGAAACCGACGGCAGACCTGTGGGCCGGCCAGACTGATGAAGGAGAATTAGGATACACGTACCAGGATATTGACAAAGTCCTCTATCTTCTTGTGGATCAAAAAATGAGAGCTGACGAGGTGATTGAAGCGGGCCACCCTCCAAAGATGGTGACAGATTTGCAGAAAAGGATAATGCTAAGCCAGTTCAAACGGCGCCCGCCAATTATCGCAAAGGTCGGTCACAGAACCATAAATGTCGATTTCAGATATCTCAGGGACTGGGGAGCGTAGTGGCCGTTCCGAAGCTGGAAATGAAAAATGAACAGTGATGAGTGAAGGGAGACGGGGTATCACAGTGTCCGATCGAACGAGTGCGACCGGCAAACTTTTTGTCGTTGCTACACCCATCGGGAATCTTTCTGACATAACCGTCCGCGCGATTGAAACACTGAAATTGGTCGATTTAATTGCGGCTGAAGATACTCGGACAAGTTCCGTACTTCTGAAACACTATGGAATCTCGCGACCGATGGTGAGTTTTCATAGCCACAGCGGCTCCGGTCGCAGCGGTGAGATCGTAAGGAAAATATTAAGCGGAGCAAACGTAGCTCTGATTACCGATGCCGGTACGCCAGGAATTTCAGATCCGGGACACGCGTTAGTGCGCGACGCGATCGAATCCGGAGTGGAAGTTGTGCCGGTACCAGGTGCTTCCGCATTTATGACGGCACTGTCGGCGAGCGGATTGAGGACGGACCGTTTTGTCTTCGAAGGTTTTCTTCCGTCTAAGAAAGGGAGACAGACAAAATTGCGTTCGCTGTCCGCGGAGAGTCGCACGATTATTTTCTACGAGTCTCCGCACAGAATTGAAAAGACAGTCAACGAATTACAGACGTTCCTCGGCGATAGAAAATGTGTTGTTGGAAGAGAGCTCACAAAAATTCACGAGAGTTTCTATCGCGGCACACTTTCTCAGATCTTGAAATTGATCGGCGAATCCGAGAGGAGAGGCGAGTTTGTAGTCATCGTGGAAGGCGCCGGGAATTGAAAAGCCTCATACCGGCAAGAGTCGAAAGCTCATTCAAACAACTCCTTGAACCGCTTGCGAAATGGCTCGGTGATAAAAACACAAACCCGAACTGGCTTACTACGCTCGGTTTTATCCTCAGCATTTTTGCCGCTTTCGAGATTGCAAACGGAAGACTGGTCACCGGCGGTGTGCTGGTTTTACTCGATGGCCTGTTCGACATCATAGATGGAGCGGTGGCGCGAAAAACCGGACGCGTCACGAGATTCGGGGCTGTTTATGATTCGACTATCGACAGGTATTCCGAAGTCGCGGTATTTTTTGGACTCGGCTTCTTTTTGATCGGACATCATTTTTATTTTACGTCAGTTGCTGCCGTGTTCGCTATCGGCGGCTCCATCATGGTAAGTTATATTCGGGCCCGGGCCGAGACCCTCGGTTTCAAGGCAAACGTCGGACTGGCGCGTCGCCAGGAACGAGTCGTCATTTTGGGATTCGGCCTTCTCCTCAATATTTTTGACGACTGGTTTGATAAAATCTTTTCTCCTCTAATTGCCGATCTTTTTGGAAGCAGTTTTGTTCACCCGCCCTTTGCGGTTGCGGCGGCAACCGTTCTGCTGGCAGTTCTGACGAACGTCACCGCAATCGAAAGACTATATTATGTCTACAAGCAATTCAAAGAAGAAAATCGTTAAGCCGGCCGGCCGGCTCACCGTCTTCTTGCCGGGCGTCGGTGCCGTGGCAACTACTTTCATGGCGGGTGTAGAATTGATCAGAAAAGGCTTGAACCAGCCGATCGGCTCGCTCGCACAAATGGGCACGATTCGTCTCGGGAAAAGGACAGAAGGTCGGAGCCCGCTGATAAAAGATTTCGTTTCGCTCGCCGGTTTGAAAGATTTGAAGTTTGCCGGCTGGGACATATCTGGTGGTACGGCATTCGATGCGGCGAAAAAAGCGGGAGTACTTACAGAGGAAGACGTCGGCCGGACAAAAGATTTCCTGCAGAAGATTGATTTAATGCCGGCCGTTTTTGAGAAGAACTATGTCAAGCGTCTCCATCCTAAAATTGTGAAAGAAGCGAAATCTAAGATGGACCTTGCAGAGATGCTGAGAGAAGACATACGAAAGACGATGAGACGACACGGCTCCACGAGAGGAGTGATGGTCTGGTGCGGAAGCACGGAAATTTTCATAGAAGAGGGGAAGGTGCATCAGACGATATCGGCTTTTGAGAAAGGTTTGGCGAAGAATGATCCAGAAATTGCACCGAGTATGATTTACGCGTACGCAGCGTTGAAGGAAGGAATCCCTTTTGCGAACGGTGCTCCCAATCTGACGGTCGACATGCCGGCCATGGTCGAGCTTGCTAAGATTCAAAATGTGCCGATTGCGGGAAAGGACTTCAAGACCGGTCAAACATTGTTGAAGACCGTTCTTGCTCCGATGTTGAAGGCCCGAGCACTCGGCCTGAACGGATGGTTCTCCACTAATATTTTGGGAAATCAGGACGGCGAAGTTCTCGACGAGCCCGGCTCATTCAAGACGAAAGAGGTGAGCAAGCTTTCCGCACTCGAATACATTCTGCAGCCCCGTCTTTATCCGCAGCTTTACTCTGATTTTTATCATAAGGTCAGGATAAATTTCTATCCGCCGCGCGGCGATAACAAAGAGAGCTGGGACAACATCGATATTTTCGGATGGCTTGGATACCCGATGCAGATCAAGGTTAATTTTCTTTGCCGTGATTCGATCCTCGCCGCGCCAATTTTGCTCGACCTTGTTCTTTTCATGGACCTTGCGCAGCGGGCAGAGCTTTCCGGTATTCAAGAATGGCTGTCGTTTTATTTCAAGAGCCCGATGTGCGCGCCGGAGATTTATCCCGAGCATGATTTGTTTATCCAGTTAACGAAGCTCAAAAATTTTCTTCGGTATTTGATGGGAGAGGAATTGATAACACATCTCGGCGTGGAGTATTACGAGGAGAGCAGGGGCCGCAAGAAGTAGGTCAGATGAAGGAAGAAGAACGTCATCGGAGGGCTGAAGAAGACGCCGCTCTCGTGAAACGCGCCATCGGAGGCGATCAAACCGCGATAAAGCACCTTATGAGAAGGTACAGAAATCCGGTTGCACAGATCGTCTATAAACTGGTCAGGGACCGCAGCCAGCTCGAAGATCTCACGCAGGAAGTTTTCATCAAAGCGTTTCAGCATCTCGGCGACTTCGATTATCAGCATCAGTTCGCATCATGGCTGTTTAAGATAACAAACAACCACTGCATCGATTACATCAGGAGAAAAAAGTTAAGCGTTTATTCCATCGACGACCACGTCAAGACCGAAGACGGCGAGATCGGATATGAAATCCCCGATTCCACCTATGAACCCGACCTGAATCTGCTGCGAGAGCAGAAGTCCAGGCTCATCCACCAGGCGATAGATTCGCTTCCCCGAAAATACCGAGAGGTGATTGTTTTGAGACATCAGGAGGAGTTGAGCTACGAAGAAATCGCAAAAAGGACAGGACTCCCCGTAAATACGATAAAAGTTCAGCTATTTCGCGCTCGAGAGATGATGTATAAGTCTCTAAGGGACAAAATCAAGCATTATTGAAACTAATTTTCTTACGTTTCGTAATTGAAAGTGCGATGAAAACTATTCTGGCGACGCTGCTTCTGTTCTCTACTGCATTCTGTCAAAAGTCATTGAACACGGGAGAGAACCTGGACGGCGTCAAATCTCTGAAAGCGACAATCAGCGCGGGAACCGTCCAGCTGACTCTGAAGAAAGTTGACGATCCGTCGAAAGCATTTCGCATATACTGCAGCTACTCCGAAGACGAAAAAGTGCCGACGTTGGACTATGAAGTGGAGGGAACCCAAGGCACGCTTTATTTTGCGAACGAGAAGGAGAGTGTTCACTTCCCATGGTTCCACGGTGACAAAGACACTGCGATCGTTGAGCTTGCGAACTCAGTTCCGGTTTCATTGGCAATGAATTTCGGCGTGTGCGATGCACACGTTGATCTGGGCGGTATGGAGATTGCTAACGCGACGTTTTCGACGGGCGTGTGCGATTTCAAACTTGATTTTTCTACGCCGAATCGGATTGAATGTGAAGACCTTCGTATCAAGACCGGAGTCTCGAGCGTCACGGTCAAGAATCTTGCGAATGCTCACGCCAGAAATGTCGAGTTCAACGGAGGGCTGGGGTCATTGAAAATTGATTTCAGCGGCAAGCTTGAAGACGACTGCTCGGTTCACGTGAAGACCGGACTGGGTTCGGTAGAAATTTTCATCCCGTCCAAAATCAATACGGTTATCACTGCGCCGGGAAGTTTTCTTAATAGCGTCGACGTATCGGGATTCTATTCGCAGGGGGACGGCGAATATCGCTCGAACATGGACAAAGGGCCGCAGTTAAGGTTGGATGTGGATTCTGGGCTGGGTTCGGTTACGATAAAAAGTTACTGAACAATTCCGAATCTGGCTGTACCATCATGGGGGAATGAGTCTATGAGCACGTCATTGTTGTAGAGTGCGATCGTCAAATTAAGGTCATCGAATTTTATCTTTCCTAAATTTAGCGCAACCTGGATTGTGTCGTCTATGCGACATTGCCCGCTGAACTCGAAATCGTTTGCCGGGCATTCTGTCCGGAATGAAAAAACTCTACCGAGTTCGACATATACTTGCGGGTCAGAAAGAAAACGGATAACGATTTTCTCGCTGGAAATTTTTTTCGTCGTGTCGATCCGGAGATAGATATTTGTCAGATCGTTTCCCCAATAGACGCGCTTGATGAGGGTTCCCTCCTTCTGCATCGCGCCGCTCGCCTGTTCCACGATGCCCGCATTTTTCCATTCTTTATCAAGGTCTCGCTTTTCGAATCTGGGAGAAATTTTTGACGAAGGTTGCCGTAACAGCTGTGCGGTTTTCTTCTTGATCGGTTCTTCAAGCTCAGCCGGTGCTTCCATCCCCAGAGATTTATGGACTTGTTTCAAATGATATCTGAACAACTCATCGAACTGGCCTGCCTGAGGGGACTTGTGTTCGTCACCGTACCACCAGCACCAGTCCGAGCCTTCAGCGATCATGAGTTCTTTGTGCGAGCTTTTTATTTCGACTGATTGTTTCCCTTTGGATAACTTCTCGAAAGCGTCACGCGCATGAAATAAGAAATCCCAGGCTTTGTTGTCTTCGGGATGGCCGATCCATATTTTGAAATCGCCGTTTATCCAAGAACCTGGAGAGATATGTTTCAAAATGTTGCCTCGTCGCACCTCGATATCCGACGGAAGGGCTGTTTCTATCCTTGTCTCGTTGGAGAGTCTGTAGTAAAGGGTCCTGAGAAAATCCTTCCCGTCGCTTTGATAAAATTCCCACGCATTCTCACCGTCGAGGATTATAGGAACGACGGCATAATCTAATGCGTTCTCACCAAATCGTTTTCGAACTAAATCCCGGATCCCCAGCAGACGTCCCACGAAATCGCTTGCAGCGTCGTCCGGGCTCCATCGCGAATATACGAATCCGATCAAATCGGAAAGGTCATGGTCTCTGAAGAAAATCTTAATGCGGTTCTTCCCGCTGCCGAAATAATAGGCGAAATACTTTTCCAGGAATTCGGCGCCGGTTTTCTTCCTCGATTTCAAAAGAGTTTTCTTGAGAATTAACTCGTCCGTCGCAGTCCATGCGATTTTATTCTTTACCATTATGTTCAAAGCAGCGTCGCTGACGGACCCTTCGCTCGGCCACATTCCTTTCGGACGGACGCCGAAAATCGTTTCGGCATATTTCAATCCTGATTTAACCTGTTCATCTGCGTCTTCCGGATGCCTGAAACGGTTGGCCGGCAATCTCGTTTCAGGATTCGCTTCTCTGCCTGAGTTGCTGTCGCAAAGGAGCGGAAGGATAGGATGATAGAATGGAGAAGCGCTGATTTCTATTTGTCCGCGGTTTGCAGCTTCGATATGGTGCGGCACGATGCGGCGAAGGATATCGAGCTGCGATCTCAGCAGATGAAGCTTCTCTTCTTCGGTGAAATTTCTCTCCTTGTCCAGGTAATATCTGAACGGCGGGTCAAACCGGGAATATTCACCGACCCAGGATAAGTTCCACCATACCTGTAAATCCCGAAAGTCCTGCGATGAAAAACTTTGCACCGCCGAGCTATCGTCACGACCCTTCTTCATCCATTTGTCCAGAAGTTCCGAGTACCTGCGATAACGCCTGATCATTCTCTCCGTGTTTGCGAGAAAGAATACTTTCAGCGCCCTGATTTTGTCTTCCATCGTAAATGAGTCGGGATTTCTTAACGATAAGTCGTACGCGGCATCAGTCGTTTCATGATCCAGATACTCTTGAAGTTGTTCGAGGAGAGACGGCGTGAAGTTGAAGGTCTGCCTTATATTTTGATAGTCGTCTAAAATCCGCACCATATCCCAGTAGTCTTTGATGCCGTGCATTCTGACCCACGGCAGCAGAAACTTTCCGTCAGCTTTGTAGTAAGGCTGGTGGTGGTGCCAGACGAAGAGAATTTTTAGCGGCTTAGCGTCGTTCACTTGCCGAGATAGTCGGGCCCGTATGGAGGCGAATAGACGTCAGATAACGGAGTAACAAGCCTGTAGTCGCCGAAACCGGTTTCGTCCACGAAAACAATTTGTCGGTTTCGATAATAGTAATCCCAGACTTCGTAGGGCTTGCTGTCTACTTCAAACGGATGGCGATCCACGCTGCTCGGCGGCCCGAATATTATGTAGATCATTCCCATGTCGGTCTTCCATCCCTGAAAATAATGAGTGAAGTGTTCGTTCGCGTAAGCGACGCGGTTGAAGTATTCATCCATTACCCGGAGATCTTTCGAAGATTTGTTGGGATTGTATTTCTGCCAGAAGTCTAAGAAGCGTTTTTCCTTTATGAACATGTCCGGCGCCGATTTGATGCTGTCGATGGTGCTGCCGTTTGCGATGTACATCATTTCATCCGCAGCCTTGTCGAGGTCGGTAATCGTCAGAGGCAAGTCGGGAAAATGAATGGTGAAAAAACGGGAAGCGGTCGCCACCACGGGAGATTCTTTCTCCGCAGACGCAAACAGTGTGACGCTCAACTTGTAAAGTCCCATCGGGATAGAATCTTTGGGAATTTCTGCGACGACGCGCTCCACTCTGTTTTTCCCCGTGATCCATCTTGAAACGGAATAAATCGTCCCGTTTTTCTTGTCGGAAATTTCAGTGGTGGCAAATGCGGAATCCTCCGGCTTTGGGAAATAAACTTCGTAAAAGATCGGGAACGAATCGCTCTGCGAGATGACATTTTCGTCTACGTTTGGAATGATAGTCCGCTTGCCATTGAAGAATGTGGAGCTCTTTAAGAGCATGATGTCCGACAAAGATTGTAACGAATCCGCGTAGTTCCTAGCCCTGAAGCCGCGTTGTGCCGCGTAGGATTTTTGCGTCTCGGAGTCGGTCACGGTAATTTTCAAAGTATATGCGCCGGGTCGCACGATGAATTGTTTTTCCGCAGAGGAGTAGATCGTGTGGCTCGTCGTCTCATCGAAACTCTGGCAGACCGGCCTTTCGCTCCACGTCTCTTCCAGGGCACGATTCCCGTCATCATCTATCAGTTGCAGCGATATTTCGTAAGAGGCCAGGAATTCATTTCCGGCTTTGACAAACTGTATGTCGTCATAAGGCATCTGGAAATAAAAATCCATTCTGCTCTTGCCGTCGTCAGACTTGAAATTCAACGCATCAAAGTAAAAATGCGGGGCCACATAAGTAAAAGATTGCTGCATCTCTACCTGGGCGAACGCTGCCCCCGACAAGAGCAACCATATTGCCCAAATTCTTCTTCCCATTTTTAACCTCCTTAAACACCGTACAGATCATGTTCGTGTGCATCGTGGATCTTTATATTTACGAATTCGCCCGGCAAACTTTTTGAGTTGAAAATGACTTCGGTATCGATCTCCGGAGCATCATGGCTCGTTCTGCCGACGCAGTTATCCCCCTCGTTCTTATCGACGAGCACTTTCAGCGTTTTCCCGATTTTCCTGCCATTCAGTTCTTCGATTATCTGTCTCTGAGCTTCCATTATGGCTGCGTGGCGTCTTTCCTTCTCGTCCTGCGGAACTGGATCTCCGAGAATGGACGCCGTCGTTCCGTCCTCCGGCGAATATGTGAATGCGCCCAGCCTGTCGAACTTGAATTCTTCGACGAATTTAATAAGTTCTTCAAATTCCCGTTCCCCTTCGGCGGGATAACCAACGATCAAAGTGGTTCTTATTGCCACTCCGGGGATGCTTTCGCGGATTTTATAAAGAAGCTCTTCGAGTTTTCTCCTCGTTATGCCGCGCCGCATCGATCTGAGAACATCATCCGATACATGCTGGATCGGAATATCGATGTATTTGCAGATTTTTTCGCCGTCTCGAATTACGTCTAATAATTCTTCTGGAAACTTTGCCGGATAGGCATACATCAATCGTATCCATTCGATCCCGTCCAACTTGTTCAGCCTTGTCATGAGTTCCGGGAGTTCTCGCTTGCCGTAAATGTCCAGGCCGTAATATGTCGTATCCTGTCCGATGACTATCAGCTCCTTGACGCCTTTTTGAGCAAGGAGCTCGGCTTCATGGACGACTTGTTCGAGCGGCTTCGAGACATGTTTGCCGCGCATGAGCGGAATAGCGCAGAACGAACATGGGTTGTCACATCCCTCGGAAATTTTCAGATACGCATAATGGCCCGGGGAAGACAGAAGACGCTCCCCGAGCATCTCATATTTATACTCTGCGCCGAATTCTTTGAGAACATTCCCGATTTCATTCGTGCCGTAGAATGCATCGACCTCATGCAAGCCCTCGCGAAGCTCCTTCTTGTACCTTTCCACCAGACAACCGGTGACGATAACCTTCTTCAAACCGTTTGATTTCTTGCGCTCAGCTACACGAAGAATCGTTTCGATGGATTCTTGTTTCGCGGCATCGATGAAACCGCATGTATTGATGACCGCAACCTCTGCCGATTCGAGAGAGCTGGTGATGGAGTAACCGTTTGCCTTTAGCTGCGCCGAAAGCTCTTCGCTGTCCACCTGGTTCTTGGGGCATCCGACAGTTATTATGTGAATCTTTTTCTCGCTCACAATTCAATTTACCCTTGTCTCAAGTTGTTTTCAATGTTTAAGTCCCGGAAAAAGCGGATTTAGTCGAACTCCAGGATGCTTTGCGGAATATTTTGTCCTCATTAGTTGACTCTTGCTATAATGTGCCGGTTTTGTTATCCTATTTAGTTCCAACATTTCATCATAGAAAGGTGAGGCACCGTGGGATACCGGGTGTGCGCGAGTAGTATTGCGATTATTGTTTCATCGCTCTTGATTTTTCCGTCTCTCCTCGATGCGAGAGTAAACCAAAGAAACATCTGGCCCGTCCCTGCATGTGCATGGTCGAGGTCTCTTGGGAACCATCCTAACGGAGCGACGACATGGAACAAGCGCGGAGTGCCGCTCGGAGGTTTCGGTGCGGGAAATTTCATGTACAATTACTGCGGAACGTTCGGTCCTTGGGAATTCCAGACCGGCAATCATGAAGAGAAGTTTCTCTCTCAGGCGGCCTTTCATGTATTCGAACAAGTTTCTGGAGTGCCCGACGTCGTGAAAACACTTGCGACTGAGGATGTACTGCCGGCATGGAATAGACTTCCGCAGGACTCGGGAACATATTATGCTCTTTATCCGAAGGCATGGTTTGTCTACTCCGGAACTACGGCGGATGTTTCACTTAAACAATTTACTCCTATCATCCCTAACAACTATCGGGAGACGAGCTACCCGGTAAGTGTATTTCAATTTCAATTGTCCAATCCGACGTCCGATACTCTGAAGATAGCTGTCATGTTCACGTTCCCCAATGCGCCGTACGGAAGTGATACTCGAACGGGCCTTGTGAATCAAGCGGTGCAGCAAGATGATATAACCGGCGTGGTCATGAAAGCGAGCAGCTCAGAAAATCCTGCTACGACTCAAAACACGGAGTGGTGCATCGCGACGCAAGCGGTCTCCGGTGCGACAGTTTCGTTCTGCACATCATGGAACGGCAATGGAAACGGCCAGGATATATACGACCGATTCGGCGCAAACGGCGTATTGCCGGACAGTGCAATTGACACCTCTTCGACTGCATCCGCCATCGCGGTGGAAATATCGCTTGCTCCCGGGAGCACGGCAGTTGTGCCGTTCGTGCTCTCCTGGGATTTTCCGAGAGTCCGTTTCGGATGGGGCACGGAATGGTACAGGCGATATACGGAGTATTTCGGATTCACGGGAGATCATTCGTTCGACATAGCTAAAGAAGCTCTTATGAGTTCAGAAGAATGGGAGAGTGAAATCGACCGATGGCAGAATCTCATCATCAATGAACCATTATACCCGGACTGGCTGAAGCAGGGAGCGCTGAACGAATTGTATTTCGATACGTTTGGCGGAGTGTTTTGGGAAAACGGATGCATCACAAAACCTGCCGAGTCTTCGTACGGAACTTTGCCCGCCGACGATCACAAATATTTCTGCACGGAGTGCCCCGACTATTTGTTTCTCGAGAGTTTCGATGTCCGGCAGTATGGAGCACGCCACTATCTCGAGCTTTGGCCCGATATCGACCGGGACGTCTTAAAGTGGAACGCGGACTACGTTGCAAACGATCCGACCGGTGATGTGCCGCACGATGCCGGACGCGCGGGGGAAGATCCATTTTTCCATTACAGTGTAGCTTGCGGCTGCCAGGGCTGGCAGGATATGCCCAACAGATTCATTCAGCAGGTTTACGCATACTATCAAAAAACCCGCGATGAATCTTTCCTGGACTTTGTGTGGCCGGCATGTCTGAAGGCTTACAACCGAGCAAAATCGTTCGACACAAACCATAATGGGATTCCCGACAATGGCAATACGACATATGACACCTTCCCATTCACCGGCGATAATCTGTTTACCGGCGGACTGTTCGTAGCGGCAACCGAAGCGATGGAGCGGATGGCGCTGGCGAAAAATGATACGGCATTTTCAAGGGAGCTGCACCAGGATTACTTGTCTCTGAAATCGACGCTGGATACTCTGTTCTGGAAACCGGACCAGCAATACTACAAGATCGATGCGGGTTCGGCCGGCATAATGGCAGATGGATTGAACGGACAACGCTATTGCGAGACGACAGGATTGGATCCGATACTCCCGCCCGACCGTATTGCATCCCATCTCAACAAGGTTTATGAAATGTGCGTCGCACCACTGCGCGACTACGACGGCGACGGCGAAGGCGACGAGGGAATGGTTAACGGGAGGAATTCAGACGGAAGTCCTATCACCTATGGTCAGCAGCCGGCAGAAGTGTGGAGCGGGACAACGTACTTTGTCGCGGCCATGATGTATCACTGGGGAAGACTCACGAACGACGCACGACTCGAGGAGCGTGCCTTGAAAGCGGCGCACGGGGCTTACTTCCAGACATGGGTGAACGACAGCACTGCGTACTTCTTCGATACGCCCGAGGCATGGTACGCCGACAATCCGCGACAGTTTCGCGCACAGCAGTATCAACGGCCCCGCGCCATCTGGGAGCTATTGCTCGAAATAAAAGATCCATTCGATACTTTGACCTCGATTCATCCACCTGCTTTCGATCATGCACCGGCAAAGTTTGCTCTCTATCAGAATTATCCGAATCCGTTCAACCCAGGTACCGCAATATCATTCAGCATTCCTTCAAGATCATTTGTCAATTTGAAAATATACGATGTCCTCGGAAGGGAGGTCACATCGGTTGTTTCGGAAGAATTATCGGCAGGAAATTACACGCGGCAATTGAATTGCTCTTCATGGCCAAGCGGCGTTTATTTCTGCCGGCTTCAGAGTGCAAACTTCATATCGACGAAGAAATTACTTTTGCTCAAATAGCATCGGATGAGAATATGTTCAGTTTCAATAAAGGAAAGGCGCTCATGAAAGCGTGCTTTTTATTCTCCATTATCTCATTGCTCATGACTCCGGCTGTCGTGTTCCCGCAATGGCAGCAGCTTAATTGCTCCAATCAAAGCGACGTACAATGTTTCGCCGTCGATTCCTCTTCAGCGGGCCCAGACTCAACTGTGATTTTCGCCGGAACATGGGGAGATGGAGTCTTTCGCTCATTAGACCAGGGAGAAACCTGGACTCAAATCAACGCGGGACTTGCCGATTTATACATCAATACGCTTGCTGTCATTCGAAGCAGAACGAATCAATCCGAACTCTTTGCAGGCACCAACTTTGGCCTCTTCATTTCCACGAACGACGGAGCAAACTGGATCGAAGCAGACTCAGGTCTCACGAACATGACCCTTTGTTCCGTTGCTTCAGTAGATACAGTTCTGGTCGCGGGTACCTGGGGCGACGGAATTTTCCGATCAACAGACAATGGAAAAAGCTGGAGTCAGCAGAGCTCCATGCTTGCGGGCAAATTCATCACTTCAATCATTACATGCCCCACGCGGGATGGATCCGGCAGATCCGGTCTCTTTGCCGCGACCGACAACAGCGGCGTGTTTCTCTCGAGCGATAAAGGCGTAACCTGGACTTTTGTGAGCGGAGGGATTTACGGATACATACATTCTCTCGCCATCAGCGTCACGCCGGCAGACACAACGCTTTTTGTGGCGAGGGACGGAATCGGAGTATATTGCACCGCAAACTACGGTAAGAAATGGACGCTCAAGAGAACGGGACTGACAAACTGGAGCACGATGTCATTCGCGATGGATAGAACCCCGACCGACACAACTCTCATCCTGGCAACGTGGGGCAGCGGAGTTTTTCTTTCTCACGACAACGCAGCAAACTGGACTGCAGTAGATACAGGTTTATCTGATCCATATGTCTGGAGTATTTGTGTCGGACCGTCTTCAGGTGCCGGAAGGTACCTTTTTGCAGGGACTAACGACCATGGTATATGGAGGCGGCCGATGTCGGAACTTGCCGCCGAAGTCAGGGCCACCGTGGGTGAGAATTCCAAATTGTTTTCGCTTAATCAGAATTATCCCAACCCGTTCAACCCATCGACGGTGATCAGTTACCAGTTGCCGGTGAACAGTCAGGTCACTTTGAAGGTGTACGACGTGCTGGGAAGGGAAGTAGCTACTCTCGTGAACGCTCGCCAGACTCCCGGCGAGCATTCCGTAACTTTTGATGCACGCAATCTCCCGAGTGGAATTTACTTTTACCGCATATCAGCCGGGGGGTACACTGCGACGAGAAAAATGTTGTTGGTGAAGTAGTTCAAAAGGCTTTACCATTTCTTCGCACAGGAAGAAGACCGGAGTCCAAGCAAAACGGATTCCCGGCTTCTCGTTACACCAAGGTGAAATCAGGGCAGTAATTTTTCTCCTATTGCTATTATTACGTATCCTCTGCAACTTAGAAACCAAGATGCGGAGAGGATTGCGATGTTCATTTCACTTTGTCATTTCATTTCAGCGTGTCATCCACTACGAGTTGCCAACCGCCCTTTGTTGCCCGCAATTGAACGAAAATCTTGCGTGGCAGGGACATTCTTTTTCATTGTTGTTATAATCTGTCCGAAGGTCTACTCCCAGACGATGGCGAATGGGAATCGTTCTCCTGTCCACAGCGACTTTCATAAGACCATACTTGATTCTAAACCTGGTCAGGAAACCACCATTCTTATTTCCCGCAACGGCTCCTCAAGGGTAAATCAAGTCGATCTGACACAACAAGTAAATCTTATCGTCGAGTTTAAAGATGAACCATTATTTCTCCAGCAACTCCACTCTCCTTCTCGAATGTTTAAATCTCCAAGCCCTCAGCCTCGCTTCTCGCAGTTTGGGTCTGACCTAGCATCCTTGCACCAGTCTGCAATCAAGGGGCTCAAAATACAATTGTCGGTTCCAGCAATCAGGAGGGTGTTCTATAAAGTGTTTTATGGTGCCGCGGTCACTGTCCCGCGTGCCATGATGCCCCAGATCGCACAGCTCAGTTACGTGAAGAAAGTCTACATCGATGAGCCAATGAAAGCTACATTGGAACAGAGTGTCCATCAAATTCGTGCAGATTCTGTCTGGACTAAATTCGGGACAAAGGGAGACAGCGTTCTAGTTGGGATCATCGATACGGGAATCGATTATACCGACTCGGCTCTTGGAGGTGGAATCGGTCCGGGATTCAAAGTCGTTGGTGGTTATAATTTCATAAACGACACGCCGGACCCTATGGACGACAACGGCCATGGAACGCACGTAGCGGGAATAATAGCTGCTGATGGCGGTGGCCTCGAAGGCGTCGCTCCGCATGCGAAGCTTATGGCGCTCAAGGTTTTGGATCAATATGGCGGCGGCACCGAATCCACTGTCATCGCAGGCATAGAGCGTGCTGTGGATCCTGACAACGACGGAAACGATAGCGATAAAGTCGATGTCGTGAATATGAGCCTTGGCGGGCCGGGTAATCCGGATGATCCATTGTCCATAGCCGTCGATAACGCTGTCAAGTTAGCGATTACATTTTGCATCGCGGCTGGAAATTCAGGAAGCTTCTTTGGCATCGGAAGTCCGGGTGCTGCACGACTTGCAATTACGGTTGGTGCTGTGGACAGCCTGGACGAATTGGCGATGTTCAGCTCGAAGGGTCCCGATTCGACAATCTATTCAATCAAGCCGGATGTGCTCGCTCCCGGAGTCAATATTTTGTCCACATTCACTCGCAATACCGTCTTCACTTTGAGTGGTACTTCGATGGCAACACCTTTCGTCACAGGAGTTTGCACTTTATTGAAATCACTCCATAGAAACTGGCCACCTGCAACAATTAAATCAGCGATAACGACAACTGCGGTCGACATTGATCAGGATGTTATGGTACAAGGGGCTGGCCGGATAGATGCTTTAAGCGCGGCAGAAGTTTCCTCATTTGTATATCCGTCTGAACTTAGTTTCGGTTTCGACAGCAGCTCATTTTCAATTTGGACTATCGTCGACACGATGTGGGTTTCGAACGTTTACTCACAAAGTCAATCTTTCACGATGTCTTTCAATAATCTTCTATCCGGCGTTTCGATAACTGCAAACCCTTCGACCTTTTCTTTGGCAAGCAACGATTCGCAAATGGTCATGATTTCGCTCCAAGTGAACAACCCAATAGTACCTTATCCATCGCGAGCCTCATCTGCGTATAGCGGCGAAGCGTTTCTGTATGGAAGCAAAGATACGCTGCATATTCCATGGGCATTTGTCAAGATGCCGAGGATTTTGTTCACGTTTGACCTACCGGGTCCGACCTTCGTGCTGACAGATTCTGATTACGGATTTACAGACGCCAATGCCACTTGGAACGATCAATATAATGCGCAATTGCAGATGCCGAACGGGAATTATGATCTGGCGGCTCTCTTCAACGGGACAACTGCCGATCATCTGGTTGTAGAAGAGCATATACCCATCGCAAACGTGTCTCATATTTACGTGAGCTCTGCAGGTGCAACAAACTCAATTCTGTTTCACGCACTCGACATAAACGGGCAACCGCTTAATACATATCCTTCTACGACGAAAATGCTTGCTCTCAATTTCCCTGATTTAATGTATTACAACGTTTTCGGCTTCTGCGCACCTTTGTCAGATACTGTTTATTGCTCGAATTATTCCGATAATATCTGGTTATCTGGTGCGGAGTTCGCTAACGACGCAAACAGTCTTTACTCTGTTCAGTTTGACTCAGTTTCCAGATTAGAAAAGAACATTACTCTCAGTAATGTGCCATCTGATTTCTACGCTCAAAGCGTTCATGTTGATTTTCCGCCTTATTCTGAAGGCGCGTCTAAGGAAATGGACTGCTGGAACTTGTCCCTATTTACGAACCCCCTCACCGGCCAGGTGGAGTTCTACGGCGGGTCAATGTCGAAAATTACCAGTGGATTTAAAGGTGATTGGAGCGGAGACCTTTACTTGACAAAAGACAGAAGCGAAAGGTTTGCCTTTCCGCTGCAACTAATGGCGCTTGACAGCACGCAAGCGGATTCAGCCACGTATCCCGAGTGGTTGCAAACACCTTTGGTGAAAGTTATCGACGATAGTATAGAATACTTTGGCACGGGCGAACCATTTCCCCGCATCTTGTCACCGAGTGGTGGATACTCAGACATTGGACACACGCCTTTTTTCATCAGGGATTGGTTTATGAACGAGAATTTCACTCAACCGGCTATCATTGAATCCGGTGGCTACTTCGGCGAATTTGATGAGAGCCTTGTTTCCACAGGTGACAGCGCGTTCTATTCCATTTATAATGACCAAGGAAGCGCGATTGCTTCGGGCGTTGGGTTAGGCACACCTGGCAATGGAATAACCGTTCCTCCCGGCGCTTATACGTTTCAACAGACCACTCACAATTATTTCCTCAGGGGTGTGCAGGGAGCGGCGGCGTTGACAGCCAAATTTGATTTCCGGAGATCCGATCCGAACCCTCCGATGTTCACATCGATTCGTTTGTTGAACAGCAAGGACATTGCTGTCGACTCTCTCTCAAAGAATGAGAAAGGGACCTTGATGTTTTCAGCGCTCGACATGGGGCCGGTTGTACGGCAGTTTGGCAATCTTACCTATATCAAGTTTGCTGTAGTAAACAGCGATTCTACCAAGCTGTTCTACAAAGTAAACGGCACTTCGAATTGGGTGCTCATACCGGTCACAAAAGTGTACCAGGATACTTTAGACAATATTATGTATAGTGCAGATATCACTCCGACTTCCGATTTCGATTCAGCGGGAATAGATTTAAAGATAGACGTGCAGGATCAATCGGGAAACACTTCCGAATGGCTAATGGAGCCCGGATACTGCATCGGCAGGTACGGTGCTTTGCCTAGAGTCAAAGGAAATCCCGAAGAGAACTCAACACCAACGGTTTTTGCCTTGTACCAAAATTATCCCAATCCTTTTAACCCGACAACAATCATCAATTATCAATTAGCAATGAACAGTTTCGTTACTATGAAAGTATATGACGTTCTTGGGAGAGAAGTAAAGACGCTGGTGAGTGAGCGGCAGACTGCCGGCAATCACGCAGCGAGATTCGACGCGCGCAGTCTCCCGAGCGGAGTGTATTTCTGCCGGCTGGAAGCCGGAAGCTTTAGCGATACGAAGAAGCTGCTGCTGTTGAAGTGAACGGGTATGATTGAACGATTTGCCGGCAATTCTGCGGAGAAAACAGAAGCGATATTTGTGTTTTGTGATTTGGAGAATTCATAGCGCCCACGCGGGTGGGCGCCATGAAAACGGATTTAATTCTACTTCAGAAGTAAGAGCTTTTTTCCTGCAGTGAATCTCTCCCCGTCATTTCCGGTTATGTCGATCCTGTAAAGGTATACTCCGCTGGATAACCCCTCCATGTTGACGGACTTCTCATAACTTCCTGCACTCATTTTGCCGCATGTCTCTTCTACCACTTTCTGTCCAAGCACATCATAAATACTAAGGGCAACGACAGAAGGCTCCTTGAGGTCGAATCGGATCGTGGTCGAAGGATTAAACGGGTTAGGATAGTTCTGGTAAAGTGCAAACTGTTTCGGGATCCCGCCAGGGTTGTCAACGGCATCTATCCCTACTCCGGTCGTGAACAGCGTTGCAGCAGAGTAGGCGCTCGTTCCTGCGGTACCGGTCGCACTGATGTGCCAGTAGTATACAGTAGTAGCCGTAA
>DATJAY010000030.1 GCA_035515795.1 Candidatus Acidiferrales bacterium
TTTGCGTACGCGTACCAGTTGCTTATGGATTGGTCGTCATCGACTCTGAAACAAACCCCGCCGATCTTCTGATCGTCCGGTACAGGATACCCGCTTGCGGTGGATTGCCCATATGCACTGTCCAATGCAAAACCGCCCACCGTCAGCCCCCATACAACCGGTAAGAACGACAAAAACAAATTTTCTCTATCCATCAGACCCGCCATAATTCATCTCCTTCTCGATGCGTTGCCAAAATTTCAGCAGAGTATTTGAGAAACCCTCTGACAATCAGCCAACGCCTTCATCTTCTCAGGCCATCCAAACCTTCTACAGCAAATCGTCAAATTGTACTTATGCATCACTTAGACCCGACAGAGTGTGCCGGCCAAAGCATAGATGATAGAAAGATACCATCATGCCTTATTCTGCAACTAGGATGCCAAGAAAGTCCCCGAGTAGCTTCCTGGTTTCAACGAATTACGGCAGCTGCAATTACGGAAAGTTGGAACTTCGTGACATTCTACCTCAGCAGGTAGAATTAACGCAGTAAAGATTTTGATGCACTTAAAACCGTCCGTGAGATTTCACTACAACAAACCGGACATTTATTGCTTTTCCGCCGTTTACTCTCAAACGCGTGCCAACGAGGGGAGGGGTTCTTATTGTTGAAGAGAGTGAGAACTAAGATGAAAGTAAACCAGAAGTGCCGGGGAATTGTTTGCGAACGGTGGATATGTTGGACGTCTGCGTTCGAGAAGTGAAGCCTGCCCAATCTTCAATGCCGAGAGCGGGAATCGAACTCGTACGAGGGGTTAAGCCTCGTCCCGACTATGTCGGGATGCGTCTACCCGAACGTGTTCGGCATTTGTTCATCGCTTTCAATCACTATCTCGATCTCATCCAGGATCTCGCACTCGCAGATCATTTCTTCGGATCGTTGAGTTGGATGCAGAAAGCATTGCAAGTTTAGTGGCTGCAAACTGGATATTTCCCCCTGATCTTCAGTGCCGAGAGCGGGAATCGAACCCGCACGAGGGGTTAAGCCTCGCTGGATTTTGAGTCCAGTGCGTCTACCAGTTCCGCCATCTCGGCGCATCCATGCGCCAAAACGTTCTGACACTCAGGCGCGAGTGAAAATATAACACGTGGAGGCCATTTGTAAAAGAATGTTCCGGGGACTTTCCGGCTAAAGGGCTTATTTTCTTCTCAGCGCCATCATAGTAAGGTCGTCATGTATGTGAGACTGGCCTCTAAATGTCGCTAGATCTTTCAAACATGCGGAGATAATTTCTGTAATCGGTAGGGAGGATTTCTCTGCTAGGAGTTTTATGAGTCGGTCTTCGCCATATTGCTCGCTCGACCCGTTCGGGGTTTCCGAGAGCCCATCCGTGAAAAGCACAAGGCTCTCTCCGGATTCAAGCCTGGTCTTTTGTGAATCATACTGTCCACTGCAAAAAATTCCGAGCGGCAAATTCGAAGATGGAATTCTCTCCGTTTTGTGTTTATGAACAATTATTGGAGAGGGGTGGCCGGCATTACAGATTTCTATTTCACCCGAACTTTCTGCGAGCCCGCACACGAGTGTAGCAAAGTGAGTTATGAGGCTGCCTTCACAGAAAACCCTATTTGCGCGCGAAAGAATTTGAGCGAGCGGCATGCGTGTCGCAGTAAGAGTTCTGAATGTCGCATGAAGCTGCGACATCAACATCGACGCAGCCACACCTTTGCCGCTGACATCACCGACCATGAAGAAGAAGGAATCGCGGCTGTTTTCGGGTATGACGATATCACAATAATCGCCGCTGACAGGGCCTGCCGCTTCGTAATTATATGCGCTGTCCCACCCCGGAAGGGCCAGGTCCCTTTTCGGCAGCAATGCTGCTTGTATCTCATGGGCCAGATCGAGGTCGCGCTCAAGCGTTCTTTGCTCCATTTCCGTCAGATGAGCGAGACAGTTCCTCACCAAAGGATCGGCAATTAATCGATCGATTTCAATAGTGTCTCTGCAAGTCTCACAAAAGCCGTAAGTCCCGGCGCCGATTTTTTCGAGTGCGAGATCTACCTCACGTAAGAGATGCATAAGCTGTCGTGCGTCAGGAGATTCAGCTATCGCTTCCCTCAGCTTTTCCTTACGGTCCTGCAGCTGCTGCAGGATCATGCTTTCTATCGGGCTTGCCATTGGTATTCTCCTCTCTAACGCTTTCTCCGTTACCTGTCCGATTTATTTTTCTATTGCCTAGTACGAAACAGTGCCCCGAAAGGTACAGCAGAAAGTCGCTTTACTCGGATGCGAGAAGTTTTTTGATCTCTTGAACGAGATCGTTCCGCGGAATTTCTCTCTGAACCTCTCTGCTCTTCTTCAGCCATTCTTCGCGTTTTGCTGCATCTTTGCTTGCCTCTGCACCGGCGGTCAAGTCTTTAATCGTTACCGTTCCTTTTTCGAATTCGTTCGAGCCGATGATGATTGCAAATCCTGCTCCAACCTTGTCCGCGTATTGAAGCTGCTTTCTCAGACCTTTCTCTGTCCCTAGATATAAATCCGTTTTGATCCCTGCTTCCCGAAGTTCGTTCGCTATTCTGAGATAGTCCGTAAATCTATCCTGTTCCATGATGGTTATGACTACATCGACGAAGTTGTTGTCCGACTTATCGTCTATAGCGGTAAGAAGTCTGTCGATGCCGATCGAGAATCCTACGGCGGGTAAATCCACGTTCGTGAAACGTTTCACAAGGTTATCGTAACGTCCGCCTCCGGCTATGCTTCCAAACTGCGGCTTGTTTTTAAGGTTCACTTCGAATACGGGCCCGGTGTAATAATCAAGCCCACGGGCTATTGTCGGATCAAGCATAACAACTTCACTCCCGATGCCGAGCACGTTCAGAAAGTCGTCAAGACTTTGTAAGTCCTCACAGCTTTCTTTGCCGAGAAGCTCAGAGATTTTCGCGAGCACTTCCTTGCGATTACCCTTTGGGAGTGCCAGATAATTTTCTATCTTCTTCACATTTAAATTGGTCAGCCCGAGTCCCGGAATAAAATCACCGGATGAATCATATCTTCCTTTCGTCAGTTCGAGCTCGACGTTTTGCATGCCAATCTTATTCAGTTTATCAAGCACGCGGAAGATATCTTTCGCTTTTTTTCCGCCGGCAGGATCCCCGACCGACGAAATGCCGCTGTATGCGATCACTGCATTCAAGACCTTCCTGCTGTTGACACCTACGATGAACCCACCGACTCCGATTTCCCGGAGAGCCATAACTACAGCCGAGATGACCTCCGCTTCCGCAAGCTGACTGGAAGTCCCGACCACATCGATGTCGAATTGTGTAAACTCGCGAAAGCGTCCGGGATCGGGTTTGTCTGCCCGCCAGACCGAGCCCACCTGATAACGCTTGAAAGGTTTCGGCAAGTCGTTGTACTGTGCCACGATGCGGGCAAGCGGAACAGTCAGGTCGAACCGGAGGGCGGCTTCTTGTTCCTCGGGACTCTTCAATCTGAAAATTTGTTTCGTGTTCTCTTCACCGTATTCGCCCAGCAATATTTCCAAATATTCGAGTCCCGGTGTTTCGAGAGGTAAGAAACCGAAGCTCTCGTAAACCATCTTTATTATTGAGATGATTTCGTTTTTCTTCCGGGCATATCGCGGCATTAAATCGCGGAAGCCCTTGACATTTTGTGGTTCTATTTTTTCCATGATATGATTTTTAATGATGGTAAAAAGGGGTTCAATGAAATAAACCCACATCGCGTTTCTACTTAATTTACAAACAAAAGGTGAAAAATCTGAGATTGTTTCCTCCATCTAATGGGTTTGGATGGATGGTTTTCTATTTGACCTGCGGTTCAATTGGCAATGCCGATCTCGGTTCACTATCGGTGGGCCGGTGGCGAGGAAGGTCTACATTTCTTAGAAATGTTTCGTAATTTGTCATTTAAGCATGGAGGTTCATTTTCAAATGAAAAATAAAATGAAAGACGTGGTTTGCCTAACAATCGTTTTTCTTTTCTCTTTTCGCCCCAATGTTTTACCCCAAGGTTTCGATCATTTTCTCAACTATGTGAATTCTCTGCCAGATTCCAATCGTGCCTCCGTGGTGGATAGCTTTCTGTTGGTGACGAGATTGTTTCCTGTCATCGAAAATGACACGGTCGTCCACTTCATCTATTGCGGTTCGGCTGGCAAGGTTAATGTCCCTGGCGATATGAACGGCTGGCAGCCTAAAGCTTCGCCGATGACGCACGTCGGCGGAACGAACATGTGGTACCTCACTCAGTCTTATCCGCGAGATGCGAGATTGGAATACAAGTACATCATCAACGATACGAACTGGATTCTTGATCCACTGAACCCCCATCAGGCAATCGAAGGTCTGGGCCCAAACTCCGAACTAAGAATGCCCGGGTACGTTTCGCCGCCTGAGATAGAGTACTACTCTGATATTCCGCATGGCTCTGTGGTCGACACGATGTGGCACAGTACCAACTTGTCGAATTCGAGGAAGATCGTGATTTATCTTCCACACGGATATGGGACTTCGTCAGACAGTTTTCCGGCGGTCTACTTTCAGGACGGCGCGGAGGCTATCTCTTTGGAGAAAGCTGAAAACGTGATGGACTACCTGGCATTTCATAAAATAATACCTCCGGTAATCGCGGTGTTCGTTCCCTTCGTGAACCGTGCCCCGGAATACGCCGGAAAAGACGTCGAAGCATACATGAAATTTTTCGTGGAGGAACTCGTCCCGTTTGTAGATTCGAATTACCGTACGGTCAGGAAACCACAGGGAAGAGCAGTGATTGGGGCATCGTTCGGCGGAAATATTTCGCTCCGGCTCGGTTCCACTTATCCGGACATCTTCGGCAACGTCGGTGCGCAATCGAGCTACGTCGATTCTGTGAATTCATTGCGCTTCAGGTCGGGAAGCAAACTCGGTCTGAAGATTTATCTGGATCTAGGTACTTACGACATTCCGTATTTGATACCGATGGTTCATGATTTCGTTCGCGTCATGGAGGCGCGCGGATATGATTACGAATTTCACGAGTATCATGAAGGGCATAGCTGGGGAAGCTGGCGTGCACACCTGGGGAATGAGCTGAAATTCTTTCACGGAATCAAGACTGGAATGATAGAAAACTATTTGGATTCAGGTCGAACATGCACATTGGAGCAGCCGGGGCCATTTAAACCGTCTGGCAAGGTCGTTTTTTCATTGACAAAAGCACAGAAGGTCAGCGTCACACTGTTCAATGCTAATGGAAAGGAAGTGCGCTCTCTGTTTTCAGGATCACTTTCTGCCGGAGATCATGTGATCCAATTTTCCAAAGAGGAATTGCAGAGAGGTGTATATTTTTACCGCGTTCAGACGGAGGATGGAAATTTTACGAAGAAATTGATCATAGTTAAGTGAGATCTAACTTTTGAGTTGTCACTGCACTCTCGTGACAATAAAAGGCCATTCGCGCCTTTTGTATGCCCTCGCAAAGTAAATTGCCAACCCTGCCACGAAAATAATTAATGCATATCGGATTTCATTTGTGAAGTTTCTCCGCGAGATGAGGAGAAACAGAAATCCCGTTATTGAAATCAATGCGGGAACCGGATAGAGCCACATCTTGAACGGGCGAGGAGCTCCGGGATTTTTCCATCGCCACGCGATGAATCCGGCCGTCTGCGAAAGGAATTGAATCAGTATTCTGATGACGACGAGTGCTGCGATCACATCTGCAAGGCGGAGAAAACAAAATAACGCAGCAACAGCTCCGAGCGTTAGAAGCGAAACGTAAGGGAAGTCGTCTTTCTCGTGTATTTTTGCGAATGCTCCGAAGAAATTTCCATCTCGTGCAGCGGCAAACGGAATCCGCGAGTAGCCGAGCAGTAGTGAAAACACAGAAGCGAACGCCGTCCACATGATCAGGAAGGTTGCAGCCATTCCCGCCCAGCTTCCGTACAGCCGCTCCATCATGGCGGAGATGAGATAACGTCCTTCTCCGGTTCCTTTCACCAGTTCGCGCCACGGGACCACTCCGATGATACTTATGTTCATGACGATGTAGATAAATGCGACGAGGGCAATGGAGATTATGATTGTGCGGGGGATTGTCTTGGCCGGTTCCTTCACCTCATCCCCGAGGAAGCAGACGTTGTAATACCCCCAGTAATCGTAGACCGAAATGAGCATAGCCGAGCCGAGTCCGAGGAAGAATTCTTTGGAAAGAGAAAACGCTCCTTGTGGAAAGTCGAACGCGACGCGCCGGTCGAAGTGCGTGATGCCTGCAAATATGACCCACATTACCGCTGCCATCACAACTACCCATAGTAGCCGAGACAGCTTATTTATTACCGTGATCTTTCGGTAGAGAAGAAGAACTGCGAGAAGCAGAGCAGCAATTGCGATGATGGTGAACGCACGGATGTCAAAACTCGCCGTGAGCGTCCCGGCAAATGGGATGCTGATTACTTTATCAATGGAAAAGAAAACACGGTTTAACCCCGGCAAAAAGTAAGTGGAATACTCTGCGAGTCCGATGCACCCCGAGGCAATTGAGAGCGGCGCACTGAAGACGAGCTGCCAGATAAAGATGAAAGACATCATTCTCCCGAACTTCCCGTAGATTTCACTTAGGTATCGGTACGTTCCTCCAGAGCTCGGCATCGCAGCACCGAGTTCTGCCCATACCATCCCGTCGCACATCGCTAACAATGCGCCGAGAATCCATCCTAGCATTGCTTGTGGTCCACCCATCGCGGAAATGATGAGCGGTATAGTGATAAACGGTCCCACTCCGATCATATCGATCATGTTCAGGGAGATGGCGCCGGAAAGTGTCAGCCCTCTTAGGAGATGAGGATTTTCGATCTTTGCTTGGGACAAGTCAATTGTGGTTCAATTGTCAAAACTCAATAGTCAAAATACAATTCAATTATCAGAACCAAATTAAGCGGTTTAATGTCTATATCTGGGCGCCGTGCGCTTCCCGCCGATGCCTTTGACAAACACTAGTTGCCATTTCTAGGCTGCGATATTAGATTGAACAACAATTTCATCCCGCCCTCGTTTAATATTTTTACCTGTCTGTAAAGTGCAAGCGAGGTATAAGTATAAGTTCCCTTCCCATATTTTGCCTGGAGGAGAGAGGTTGACGGCACTGTTTCATCCTCGTCGCTCATCGCAAGAAGCCGTTCATATTTGCCGGAGGTTTTCGTCGTGTCTCCGTCGGGCAGATAAATATTTCTTTCCTGCACCCATCCGTTCCAATCGGAAGGGAGGATCTGGTTTGGCGAATGGAACAGTTTATTCGAGGGATCCAAAACTGTAACCGGCTGTGTCTCTTCGGTCACTCGCTCTTTCGTGATATTGATCGGATAAGGAGCAAAGGCGTGTCCGTTCCATTCGGGGGGTCTGTTGTAGAAGCACACGACATTCCCTCCATTGTTCACGTAGTCGAGAATCCTATCGTTGTATTCAACAAGGTCATGCCGATAGAGATATGCGCGTATGTCGAGGACTATCGACGTGAATTTGGTTAGGTTTTCTGCTGCCAGGCTGGAAGAGTCCAGGACTTGATATCTTATACCGAAGGCATCGAGAGTTTCCTGCAGAGTGTTGTCGTAAGTATTCACGAGCCCGATATTGTCCGAGGTGTCATATTTTGCTCTGACCCGTCTGAGGACGGCGACGTCCCTTTGGAACCTTAATCCGGACGACCTTCGTCTAGGATGAGGTAAGGCAGCAAAGATGAGTGAGTCGTCTGCCCTTTTGGTTTCAGGAAGTTTCAGTGTCACCTTAAGATGATATCTTTCCGAGTTAGGAAGGACAAAACGCTTTATCATTATGTTATGCCTGCCGAAGTAGACATATAGAGTTATCGGAAGCGGGGCGTTAGTGCGATTGAAGGTCTCCAAATCATACGACCTATTCCTGCCATGAGGATTGACGCTTGACAACAGAGAATATTTCGGTGAGACGTAAAAGGAAAACGGCTTCAGATCGGAAGTAAAAATGCTCGGAACCGGGAATGTTTTTCTTTCGGATGGCAGTATCCCTGAAAATAAATCGTGTGGATCGTACGGATATTTCTTATAACTGCGTACCAGCTCATAAACCGACTTTCTAAAGACCGTCGGCAGGTTGACAAAGTCCAATTGATCCATTCCTTGCGTGCGATGTTTCTTCAATGCATCCCACGCGACTTGTTGAATGGTCTCGTTGTCATATTTCGTATCGACAGGAATAGTCACAAGTGAATCTTTTTTCAGTTCGGTTTCTCTCAGCACACGGAAAAATAATTTTTTCACTTGCCAAACAGTTACTCCGTGCCGGAGTTGCTCCGGATGGTACGTCGGGTCAGCTGCTTTCTCGAAGGCTTCGTACGCAGTGATGCCGACGGCTTGATGGTTCCCGTGCTGCCGGTCCGGCAATGTCGTAATTGTATCGTGATTTGTTATAATCACATCCGGCCTCAATGAGCGTATCATGTAAACGATTCTGGAAAGCACGGAATCTTTCCCGCCCCACATGCGAAAAGTTTCCTTTGCCGTCTTTGAAAAACCGAAATCGGGGAAGTTCAAAAAATAAACCTGTGTTCCCAAGACTTTTGACGCGGCGAGAGTCTCTTCCGTACGCATTTCTGCGAGTTCTTTGTAAAGCTCGGAACCGATTACGTTTTGCCCGCCTTCACCGCGGGTGTAAAAGATGCTGTACGCCTTTACATTTTTGATGTGAGTGTAATATGCAAGAGTCGCACCATTTTCGTCGTCGGGATGAGCGGACAGGCACATGAGCACGAAGCCGGAACCTTGTTGTACGGGTTCTGATCGGTACGTAATCCCGGTCTTGCTTGTCGCAGAAGACGAAATGACTCCGGTGACAAGCAGGAACACAAAGTAACTGACTATTCGGTCGTCTTTGAAGAAATTCTTCGCTCTCATGCCGATTTCACGACTATTTCCAAATGTCCCATGAAATTTTTCTAAGTTAAGATATTGCACATGTGTTTCCAACATTTTTCTGCTTATAAAAGTTTTGCAGGGTACTTATATTTCATCTGTTATACAACTGATACTTGGTGTGCCACAAAGACGAGTAGGAAAAATGTCAAGATTCAAGCTGATGCCCCCAAAAATGGCGAACAAAATCTTTTTCTTTTTCTTGATGGCACTGGTGAGTCCTTCCCGTGCGCAGACCTATCTCGGGGACTTTAGATCTTTTGTCGTTTCAGGCCGAACCATCATGGTACAGGCGGATACTTCCGCCGTGAAGTTCATATTCTATAAGCCCAACATAGTTCGAGTCGATTTCATGCCGAGCCTGACGACTACATTTGATACTTCACTCGTAGTTATCGTGGATACTACCATACCAGCGAACTATTTTGTCGCAGATAGTGATTCAACCTTTACGATAAAGAGTTCTTCTTTACAAATCGTGTGTCGAAAATTTCCTCTTCGGGTTGGGTTTTATTCGGCAGGCGGAGAGTCTTTGGTCAAAGAACCAGCCTCAGGTGGAGCGGGTTCCTCTAAGTCAAAGAGGATTGCGAATTTTTTCGTGAAGCCATCCGAGCACTTTTATGGTACGGGCGAGCGGGGGATGAGCCTCGACCTTCGGGGCCAGGCATTCGACAATTACAATGAACAGCATGGTGGTTACGGGTCGCCGGTTCCCCCGACAATGAATGTGAACATCCCGTTTATGATTTCAAGCGGCAACTATGGGATTTATTTTGATGACACATATAGGGGACATTTCGACGTCGGCAATTCGAACCCAAATGTTTTTACGTATACTGCCGACGGCGGGGAACTTTCCTATTACTTCATCTGCGATTCCACAATGAAGGACGTGCTGGCCGATTACACATGGCTTACCGGTCGACCGCCGCTTCTTCCCAGATGGGCTTACGGCTACATCCAATCGAAGTACGGTTACAGGAATGATACGGATGCATCTCAGATGATCCAGCGAATGAGAAATGACAGCATTCCGTGCGACGCGATAGTGCTGGATTTATACTGGTTTCAAAACATGGGAGACTTATCATGGAACACCGGTTCGTGGCCAAATCCAAATCAAACAACTGAAAACTTCTTGTCCCAGGGGTTTAAAACTATTGTCATCACGGAGCCTTATATCACACAGCCTTCGTTGAATTTTTCAGAGGCAAATAATCTCGGCTACCTTGCAAAGAGTTCCGCCGATCAAAGCTACATTTTGGGCAACTGGTGGTCATGCGGCTGCAACGCGGGTCTGCTCGATATAACAAACCCCGCGGCCCGGGCTTGGTGGTGGGGAAAATACAACTCGATTTTTCAGACGGGAGTGTCCGGGCTCTGGACGGACCTTGGTGAACCCGAGAGAGATTATGGCGATATGAAATTTTACACCGGATCGGATTCCATGGTTCACAATATCTACGATTTTCTCTGGGCCAAGACTTTGTTTGAAGGGTTTAATAACTCATTTTCAAATCTGCGCATGTTCAATCTTACTCGTTCGGGATATGCCGGGATTCAGAGATTTGGTGTTGTAACATGGTCGGGCGATGTCTCAAAGACTTTCGGCGGGCTTGCTGTGCAGCTTCCGCTCCTCCTAAACATGGGCATGTCAGGAATTGTTTATCACAATTCGGACATCGGAGGATTTGATAACGGAAGTACGACTCCGGAGCTATATGCCCGCTGGATGGAATTCGGTGCCTTCTGTCCGGTGATGAGGGCGCACGGATACGATGGCGATAATGGTACAGAGCCATGGTCATTCGGAACCCAAACGGAAGAAATAGTTAGAAACATCATAAAGCTCCGCTATTGCCTTCTCCCCTATAACTACACCGCGGCGAATGAAGCCTACACGACGGGAATGCCGATGGCACGGCCGCTCGTTCTCGAGTATTCCAACGATCCGAATGTTTATAACGAAAGCTCTGCTTACTTATGGGGAGACGATTTTCTTGTTGCGCCTGTGGTTCAATCCGGACAAACAACACAGATGCTTTATTTGCCTCAAGGGAAATGGGTGGAGTACTGGACAGATAAAGTTTATAACGGGGGCACAACCGTCACAACAAGCGCTCCATTGAATGAAGTGCCGCTGTTTGTGAAAGCAGGAAGCATCATACCGATGCAGCCGGCGGTAAACTATGTTGATGAGTTTCCGTCCGACACCATGGATCTTGCGATTTACCCTGATCCTGATAACGCTTCAACATTCTCTCTCTACGAAGATGATGGGAAAACTCTGGCTTACCAAAAGGGTGCGTTTGCGACGACCCATTTCAGCGAAGCGATAACGGATGGCAGCCGCACCATGGAGATAACTGTAGGCAGTTCTATCGGGGACTACAATGGCAAGCCGGCAGATCGCGTTTATGTGTGCGCGATACACAAGGCATCTAATGTCCCTGCCGATGTGCGGTTCTTTAATGTGTCGTCTGGAGCGAATTACAGATTGGACCTGCTCGTCTCCAGAGGTTCTTTGGATGCCGTTCCTTCCGGGTATTTCTATGATACGTTGTCCCAGGTTTTATATGTGAAGATTCCTGCTAATGCCGACAGTACGTACTCTGTCTTAATCGACAGCGTCGACATAACCGGCATAAGGAAAAATCCGAGCCCAGCATCGGGCTATGAGCTTGAACAGAATTATCCTAATCCATTCAATCCTACTACGGCGATCGGGTACCAGATTTCATCAGCCGCGGGCGAACGTATTACTCTGAAAGTTTACGATGTGCTTGGAAGAGAAATAAAGACTCTTGTAAATGAAGTTGAGAAGAAGGGAAGATACGTTGTGGAGTTCGATGGTAGCGCGCTTTCGAGCGGAGTTTATTTTTACAGGCTGAGCGCGGAACACTTCGTCCGGACAAAAGCGATGGTTTTGTTGAAATAGAATCGTGTGATGCAAGCCACAGAATGAAACTTGCTTCTGCTATTTGGAGTCCATAACTTCTGGTGCCAATAGGTTCATTATTCAGTCGGCATGAATGATTTGGAGGCTTCGAGAAATGTGAGAATATTTTTTGCGTTGTTGTTCTTCGAGTCAATTCGTCAGGGAAAGGTGAGTGGTCCAACGCGGATTGATAAAATGTTTTACGTCTGATCTTTTGAAAGTCGAGAAATGTCAGGGCGGCAAAATATCCTTCTTCAAGTAGCCCTTCAGCATGTCGGCAGAGTTTTTATAGATCGCCGGCCTGTTATGGCCATTTGGGAACGTGTATACATAATCCATCAATAAGTTAGGAGATATGACAATGAAAAATCCATCCAAATATTTCTTTCTTTTCATCCTGTTCATAATACAGAATGGCTACGGGCAACAGAAACAAACCTTGCCGGTTGTCGGGAAGTCGATACCGACTGTTTCGTTTTTTGTCGCGGCGGACTATTTTGCTCCGAAATTTGAAGATGTGGATGCGGTATTCCGGACGATCGAGAGAAATTACGCGCTTCCTGCCGGAAGTGATTTCAAAGACTATTATTCCGTGCTTGCCGGAATCAGATTTGCTCCTGTCCCGCAACATTCGATCCAGTTGGAATTCGGTGGAAGTCTTTTCAGATCGAGTCCAAGCGGATCCCTTGGTGAAGGTCGCTCGGCAAGTTTCATACATATGTACTACGCCGGCGGAACCTATCTATACAGTTTTCCTGTCGGTGCTGTAGACATTCTTCTTGGTTGCGGCCTGGGTTACGTGGGTTTGAATGCCGAGCGAACTTATCAAGGCCAATCCGGGGTTGCACAGGTGAATGCCGGTTTGACTCAAGCGCACGCACAGGTGGAGGTCGAATACATTGACGCTTCCGGCTTCTCGGTGGCGTTGGACGGTGGCTATTCTTTTGCGACGACTCTGTTTCCACAGCGTGCAGAAATTGATTTTACAATCAAAGGAATATACGCAGGAGTAAAAATAGGCATTCCACTCATAAAAACATTCTGAGCACGACTTTTCATTTAATCGAATCACCAAAAATATTGGAGGCTATATCATGGTTAAGCATTATTTATCACTTTTAAAACTGATTGTTCTGATTGTGATTGTCTCGATGGCGGGATGCAGCAAGAATTCTTCTACGCCACTATCTCCATCCGGACAAACCACCCAGCCGAAGGGAACTATCACAGGTCTTATTCGGAACTGGGTTACAAATGAGCCGGTGCCTCTTGCAAAGGTGTCGATTGGATATGATGGTACGGTTCAATCAACCACCTCCGACAGTGCGGGACAATTTTCTTTTTCCGGTGTCCCGGCAGGACAGTATCAGGTCGCGGGCGCCGGGGCGATATTCTCCGGTTCTTATACCGTAACGATTTCGATGGCCAAATATAATTCTTCGCAGAAGGATTCGACAAAAAAATACCGGGATTATTACTATAGAACGGCAACAATTTCGTTTACCTCTCTTATAAAGGGCGACTCTTCAGCAGTAGATGATATGGTGGGAGCCATGCTGCTCAACATATCTTATCTGAATACGACGGTGAAAGGAGAGGTAGTGAATCAAAACATGGAGCCTGTCTCGGGTGCTTTGGTCTCATTGTGGGATGAAAGTGTGAATCCAGGAGTTGTCATGGCTCAAACCTCAACGGCTGCGGATGGATCATATCAATTCATAAATGTGGATAACGGCTTGACGGTTAACATAAAGTCGATCAGCTCAGACGGCTCTCTGCAGGGACAGCTTCCTGGCAATCTCACACTTCCTCCGAACGTAACGACCGATCCTCTTCGCGTCGAAGTTTCTGCGGAACGGATCATGCTCGTACCATCTGACGACACAAGTCCGTTCGTCATCGGAATAAGCCCGGAGAATAACTTTGATATTTCTCCGACTAATCTTCAGATTGTCTACACATTCTCGGAGCCGATCAAACAAACCGTGTATACGGAGGTTGACGCTTCAACTCCGATCGGCAACCATACGATGCTTGATGACATAGTGCTGAACTTCGTCGGGATGAAGAAAACAGATGCCGCAGTCAATTTTTCAATGCAGTGGGATCCGACACATAGCCAGCTCACGATTTCGCCTCAAGGCCTCGTTGGCTCGGCACGGTACAGTCTCGACATGACTACAGTATTTAACTCTGGAAAGATTACCGATGCCGCCGGTAATGTGCTGGTCAATAATCCGCAGATCATCGGCGATTTCGAGGTTCTTAACTTCACCACGAGCGGCGGTTCGCCTATGCCGGCTGTGCCGGCTGTCTCTCGTCGATACGTACCAGGTTATTTCGGTAATCTCGATTACGATGGAGGAGCCGTTGGCCTGGAGTGGAGCTATGATGTAAACGCAAGAAGCTATAACGTTTACAGGAGCGTAAATGGAAGTCCTTACCAGCTGGATGCAAATGACGTCTATGCAATTCAATTCTCGGAAAATATCGGTTCGCTCGTTGTGCCGCTTGGTGCGACCAACCCTCTGAGTGCAGGCTCGGTCAGTTATAAAGTGACCGCCGTCAGTAAAGATCTCGTTGAGACTCAGGCGAGCGCCGTCGTCACGGTTACTGATAATGTTAATCCGAGATTGCTCAACGCGACAGTTGCTCCTGCCGGCGGCACGAACAACTGGATTTACACGTTGAGCTTTTCGGAACCATTAGACGTCTCCGAGGCGGAAAAAGTCAGTAGTTATTCGATCGTGAATACAGGCACGGTTACTTTCACGAAGACTGCCGCGAACTACGTCGGTTATTCAGGCGGCAACTACGTTGTTGAGCTTTCCGTAACCACGAGCGCAGCACTACCGGTTGGTTATACCATAGATGCAGTGGGGGTGATAGATCTTGCTGGCAACGCTATGGACCAAACAGCACACAGTTATACATTCTGATCTAATCATGTATGAACCTTGCGAAGGTTTTGAACCTTCGCAAGGTTGCTTGAAATCCATGAGGCGGTACTCCTTCAATTGGTTGTATTGATTCTATTCCCGGGAGCTTTGCTTCAAGCAAGATACGGTTTGCTTTTTTTGCACAACGGGAGTTAGATTGCTGAAGAAGCTAAAGGGAGGTTGATATGAAAAAAGCAAAACGACTCCACATGGACGTGGCAGTTCATTTCGCTATTGGGCTTATTTGTATGCTTGCCTTTTTGTTCGCAGGCTGCTATGTCGCCGAACAGGTTGTCCAGTTGAACAATCTAAGTGTTGACGGACAGGTGCACCAGGTTCCGATTCGTGTTAATGATAACGATATGTCGGGGCATTTACGTCTAACTCCGGTCTTCGAGCTTATGCCTAAAAGAAACCTGGATGGTGTCCTGCAAATTGGAACGAACAAGGAAATCTCCAGTCTCCCTCAGTATGATACGACAACCAACCTTCGATGGAACTTCCCCTCTTACGTGGCGGGCCTGAGTGCTGACTACGGCCTGTCGAAAATTATCTCATTCTCCGCCGGAGGGAATTATTCCCAGGTTGACGGGAAACATTTTTTTGAGTGGGACCTCGGGCTTGGATTATGCTTCGATGGAGAAAATAGCGGCGGTCGACTTGAGGCGGGACTTCAGTGGGAAAATATCTGGTACCGAGCGACTTTCGACAAGTACGAAGTCGATCATTACATTTTCGGTGGAGAAGACAGTGTCAAGTATTTGTATTCCTTCAGCTCGAATGGCAACCGCTCGAATGTCAACTTTTACGTGAATCTTACTTTGAACACGAAGTTCCATAGCTCGCCCGTGAATGGATTTGTGAGAATAGGGTACGGCTCGACATCACTCGTTGATAACGATGTGCTTTCGGGGCAGGAGCAGGGAGATGTTTCGCAATCGGTAAGCTTCATCAGTCTTACGCCGGGTCTCTTTCTCGACATCGGAGAGTGGAACCGAATAGTGCTAGGATGCCAATTTATTTCTCCGAGTTCGTTGAATACATCCAATCCGGAATGGCTCATCTCTCCCATGATCCAACTTGATTTCACGTTCTGAAAATTCAGATTGGAGGATCGGAGGAAAATCCGGCCGCAGAAGAGTGCGAATAATGGCGGAGTGACCTCCGTTGCAATGCGGTCGAGCGGCTGCTGCCGTCTTGAGACTGTGGCTCAGTTTTGGAGTGATCCACAGTGCTAATTCTACATGAAGTTACTTCTGCACTCTCGCGTTGTGTTTTTCGCGATAGATATGGCGGCCGGCCCGATTCTGCATGCGATTCAGTTGCGCCTTATTTCTTGGAGTCAGTTTGCCGCCGTGTTCCGCTTTGTCCATTTGCTTTGTTCTCTGGATTCGGGCTTGTTGCCGCTCGAGGTTTCGAGTTTCGCCCTTTGTCAGCTGGCCACTTTTCACGCCCTGCCTGATCCGCTTTTGCTGATTGATTTGCCGTTGTGCCACCTTAGGTCTTACCGGTGGTTGAGTCGTTTGTTCCTGTGCCATGGAGATGCCGGAGATTGCCAATGCCACAAAAATGGCAGTGATGAGGGTTTTCATCGTCGTCATCCTTTCTTTACGTGTCGTATGAACAAGTTTTGATATATCGGGTTGAGCATCCATATTGTTTGGTCATAATTTTCGACAGCAACACTGTATGGTGAGTTTAAGCTTGAAATGCCTTTATGTAGAAATAAATTTTTATTAACCTTTCATTCACAAAGACAAAGAGCTGCAAAACGTTGATATTTGAAACTTGTAAATGAATACCGTTAATTTTATAATTTATTGATGAATCTCCTTTCAATCGAAACATCCTGCGACGAGTGTTCAGCAGCCGTCTTGGTCGATAGTGCACTTAAGTCGGTTATAATATCGTCACAGCTTGTTCACAACGAATACGGCGGCGTCGTGCCTGAGCTTGCTTCGCGCGCTCACATTGAAATGATTGTTCCAGTTGTCGAGGAAGCGTTGAAGAAATCTTCCATTTCCAAGAATGAGATCGATGCAGTCGCGGTAACTTACGGCCCCGGGCTCGCCGGCTCGCTCATCGTCGGACTGAGTTTTGCGAAATCGTTTGCTGCATCTCGGGGAATTCCCGTCGTCGGCGTGAATCATATAGAAGGACATTTGTACTCAAGTTTCCTCGAAAATGATAAACCGCAATTTCCGTTTCTGGCTTTGATTGTCAGCGGTGGTCACACGATGCTGGTACACGTGAAGGAGCCATACTCACACGAGCTTCTCGGACAAACGCGGGATGATGCGGCGGGCGAAGCCTATGATAAAGTGGCAAAACTCCTTGGACTCGGATATCCCGGTGGACCTGTTATAGATAAACTCGCTAAGGAGGGGAATCCAGAGGCGTTCAAGTTTCCCCGCGCTTTTATTAACGATGACTCTTTCGAGTTCAGCTTCTCCGGCCTTAAGACGAGCGTCCTTTATCTCCTTCGAGATTCTCAGAATGCATCCCGTCCGGAGAAGTATAAGCAGACCCGAAGGACAGTCGGAGGCGACGGTGCTGATGAGAGGTTCATTCGAGACATTTGTGCTTCGTTTCAACGCGCCGTCGTCGATGTCCTTGTCGAGAAGGCCATCGCAGCCGCCGTAAAATTTTCAGTGAGGTCGATAACTGTCGCCGGCGGGGTTGCGGCAAACAGTGAGCTTCGCGGGACGATGGCAGAGCGTGCGCACTCGATCGGAGCGAAAGTTTTTTTCCCGCGCCCTTTGTACTGCACGGACAATGCCGCCATGATTGGGATTGCAGCGCACTTTAAGTACAAGAAGTTTGGAATTATTTCAGACTTTATGTTGAAGCCCGTGCCAAATCTTACATTTTCGTCCGAGTTATCCCTTTAAGAAAGTTGTTGAGTTGAATAGAATAAAGAAGGTTATTGGATTCATTGCACAGGACGGAAAACATAAGAAAATTCTCAGCGCATACGTCATGCCCGGATTTCCGACTCGCGATTCAACTGCTGAAGTCTTGAGATCGGCGGAGAAAGCCGGCGTTGATTTTGTCGAGATTGGTGTTCCGTTCAGCGATCCCCTTGCCGACGGTCCGGTAATACAGAAGGCTTCCCAAGCTGCAATCGAGAACGGAATGTCGCCTGAAAAAATCGTCGATTTCGTAAGGACTTTTAGAAAAGAATCCGAACTTCCTCTGATTCTGATGGGATACGTGAATTCTTTCCTGAACGGCATCGGAAGGAGTTTCCCGGAAAAGCTGAAGTCTGCCGGAATCGACGGCGTTATCATCCCCGATCTTTCCCTGGAAGAATCCGACATGGTGAGGAAAGATATTGAGGATGCCGGACTGAGTCTCGTTTTGCTGGCCGCACCGACATCGACGGACGAGAGAATTGTGAAGATCAGCGAGGCATCGACGGATTTTGTCTATTGCGTCTCGGTCACGGGAGTGACGGGGGCAAGAAAGAATCTTGTGAGCAGCGATGTTACGGATTTCTTGAAACGCGTTCGGAAATTTTCTCGGAAGCCTTTCGTGGTCGGATTCGGCATATCGACTCCCGATACTGCAAGGGACATATCGAAATATTCTGACGGCATCGTGGTCGGTTCTGCGTTGCTGCAGAAAATTTCCTCGTCGTCTCAGTGCGGGGAAACAGCTTATGAGTTTCTAAAAAGTCTGCGGACGGCGATTGACGAAGAATGAATGACATGAAATCGCTTCGGGAGAAGATCGATCGACTCGACAAGCGGATCGTCAAGCTTCTCAACAGACGAGCTAAATACGCGGACGAGATCGGAAAGGTAAAGGAGAAATTGGGCCTTGAGGTATATTCTCCTGAAAGAGAAAAGCAGGTAATCGAAAATGTAAGCATCGAAAACCCGGGTCCACTTACCGATGAGGCCATCAAGCGTGTTTATGAGAGAATCATAGACGAGTCCCGTCGACTGGAGCGCGAAAGTGCCGGGGAACGGCGGATTTCCCTGCAGACAAATAATTCAAGGAGATTTTTTTTATGGTCCATGTTCCACCGTGAAAAGCCTTGATCTGACAGAAAGAAGCAAATTATTCGCATTCGCCGCGACTATGGTCGCTGCCTTTGTCATGGTATGGATAATAATCTTCGTAATGCCGTACCACCATGAGCGTGGAAGGGGGACGATCATAACGATCGAGAGGGGCATGAGCGCAGACAGAGTCTACACAAAGCTTGTTCAATCCAGCACAATTACGAATAAATTTGTCTTCAAAATTGTAGCTAAGATTTTTGCCGTGGAACACAGGATCAAGGCCGGCAAGTATCTCTTCGTCGGTTTTTTTTCCGACTATGACGTCATGAAGATAATCGCATCGGGCAAGAGCAACCTCCTTGTGACAGTGACGATCCCGGAAGGACTTACGATACGTCAGATTGCATCCGTTTACCAGCGTGAGATTGGAATTGATTCGACCGCTTTTGCGGATCTGGCTCTTGACGACTCTTCTTCCTCGGCATTGGGTATCCCGTCGAAAACCTTAGAGGGTTATCTCTTTCCGCAGACTTATGACTTCTACTATGACACCGACCCGAAGGAAATACTGGAACGGATGGTCGACGAGTTCGATATTTTTTTCGACGACTCTTTGAGAGAGAGGGCGGCTCAAATGGGATTGAGAATCTCGGAAGTGATGAAGATGGCATCGATAATCGAAGATGAGGCGCGCGTCGATTCTGAAAGGGCAATCATAGCAAGCGTGTATTATAATCGTTTAAAGAAGCATATACCGCTGGAAGCCGATCCGACGATCCAGTACGCTCTCGGGGAACGGAAGAGAGTTTATTACAAGGATTTGAAAATAAATTCGCCCTACAACTCCTATGAAAAAATCGGCTTGCCGCCGACGCCGATATGCAACCCCGGACAAAAATCTATTATCGCGGCGCTATATCCAGCGCGGACGGATTATCTATACTTCGTTTCGAACGGACACGGCGGCCATAAGTTCAGCAGTACATACGATCAGCATCTCCGGGCAGTGCGGGCATACAAAAGAATTCGAGCACACTAGCTACCGCCATAAAATGCCGCTCTCAGTTTTGAAACTGCGATTAAAACAGGTAATCGGGTCATTTCGAGCCCCCTCGGTTTTGAAATTCCTCGCTCCTGATTTCCTCATAGGAGTTTTTATGGCAGTATCAAATTGGAATTATCCGGACAAGAGTTTTATGCTGAAGGTCGGGGCCGTTGCCTGTTCGATTGCCTTGTTTACCTTGACGGCTGTGACGAAGAAATTGTTTTTCACCGGCGGCGACGTAGAGAATTTTTATTTTGTTTTGCCGACAACCGCATCCAGGTTTGCTTCCCTTTCATCTGTTATTCTCCTCAATCTCGTTGTGGTCCTTTCCGTCATAGTTCTCCCGGTGCTTCTTGTTTTTCATCCGTTGAATTTTCTTGGCGATGCAATTCTTATCGGGATATCTTCTTCATGTTACTCCGCCACATTTTATTTTGTTGTTTTATTCGTAGTGGCACTGCTCCCGAGAAGGATTGCCGATCCGGCGTTGATGATTTTCCAGGTATTGATGGCATTGATTCTTTTGGCGGTGTTCCAGCTTCCCATCTATGACGTCCTATTTAGTACTACAAACTTCTTGTCTCTGACTCCTTGCATCTTGTTCCTGGTTTCTTGTCTCCTGTTTCTTCTTTTCCCGTTGCAGGAGAAACTAATCTCTAATTTGAAGGAATATGAATCCGATTCGGGCATGAATCTGCCGGCGATTGTTGAAAGACTCAGAAACGCACTTTTCATTAGGAGTTCGGAAGAGGAGGCAGGTTTTCTTTTTTTTCTCTCCAACATCGTAAGAGGTCAGTCATTTAGACTTTCGACGATTGCAACGGCCGCCACACCGGTGATGGTCGCGATCTTCTGGGTGCTTCGTGGTTTTCGTTTTGTAAATTTCGGGGAGCCGACCGGGTTCTTGACGCCGGAATATGCCGCGCCAATAGCTTCTCTTGTCGGTTCCGGCATCGTGGTGCATTATTTTCTGTCGCAGAATTTATTGAGCTCAAAAGACCACGACGCCGCTTGGCTTTTTAAAGTAAATCCGTTGTTCTGCAGCGGCAAGTTTGTGCTGGGAGTCCGTAAATCGTATCTAACCATCGTCCACGTCCCGATGAGCATCGGAATTTTCCTGGTAATTATTCAGGGAAATTCGTTTCTGGAGTCCGCAGTTGTCGCGCTGACATTTTATTTTTTGACTCATATAGCCGCAACCGTTTTTTCAATCACGCAGAAGAATCTGCCGTTCACGCTGCCATTCACTCGGATCAGCTCGGAGAGTATAGCCGATCTGATTTTCATGCTTCTTTATTCGACTCTCGTGACGTTTATTCTGCTTGTTTCTTACGAAAAAATCGGGAATCTTTTGATGCTGAATCTTTTTGCGTTTATCTTAGTAAGTGTCATTGAGTTTTCATCGGTGAGATTCACCAATAGCAGAGTTGAGCTTGTCTAAAAACAAATCGAATGTCCCGTTCGCAGGGAAGAAAATGATCGTGGGCGTAACGGGAGCAAGCGGTGCAATCTATGCTCTTCATACACTCCGTGCGCTCCTTACAAAAGGAATCGAAGTACACATCGTCTTTTCCGACTACGGAGCCTACGTCATTGAGAGCGAAACGGATTTTTCACTGAAGACGGGGGACATGCTTGAATCCTTCAGGGCAAAATACGGCGATGAGGTAATGAGCGGCAGCATTGTGAAATACAGCAACAAGGATCTTGCCGCGACAATTTCGAGCGGTTCGTTCAAGACAGATGGAATGGTTGTTGTGCCGTGTTCCATGAAGACTCTGGCGGGAGTTGCGCAGGGTGTCGCAGGAAACCTGATCGAGCGTGCAGCCGATGTCACTTTGAAAGAGGGCAGGAAACTCGTGCTTGTTCCCCGCGAGACTCCGTTGAACAAGATTCACCTGAAAAACATGTTAGCCGCAGCAGATGCAGGAGCGCATATACTTCCCGCAATGCCTGCATTTTACCAGAAACCGACCTCGATAGAAGAACTCGCAGATTTCATAGCGGCCAGGATTCTTGCGTTGTTTGATATTGAAACGGAACTTTTCGAGCCTTGGCAAAAGTAAATCGATCTACCAATCTCTCGTCAGCCGTTCTCTATGGATTCTCGATTTCTTTTTTTCTCATCATCCTCGCGGGTTGCGCAGGTCAGATCGGCCCCTCCGGCGGCCCGATAGACAAAACGCCGCCACAAATTGTTTATTCATCGCCTTCGCAAAAACAATTGAACTTCAATTCGGACGAATTAGAAATTCGTTTTGATAAATATATGTCCGAACGGGCAGTGGAGAATGCAATCTATTTTCCTCCGTTCAGCTCGAAAGAGATCGACTTTGACTGGTCGGGCAAAGAATTGACGATCAAACTCCGCAAGCCGCTGGAAAAGGACCGAACATATATTTTAACGATTGGCGCCGGAGCACAGGACACCAGAAATAATTCTATTGGCAAGGCGGTCAACCTTGTGTTCTCCACAGGCTCAAAGGTTGACACCGGCATCATAAGCGGCACCGTTTTTTTTACAGGTAAAGCTCAAGCGTACACCGTCGCGGCGTTCTCAGTCACCGACAGCATCGACACACTCAGACCTTCCATGAATCTGGCAAAATACGTCACGCAGTCCGACGACAGCGGAAGATACATCATGCAAGGTCTGGCCGCCGGTAAGTATCGGTTGGTATGTTTCGACGACCAAATGAGAAACTTTACCTACGCAATTCAAATGGATAATTACGCGTCGGCGACTCACGACATCGAAATGACAGATAGCCTCCAGAGTATCACCGACATGAATTTCATGCCTGCGACTGAGGATACATCTCGTCCTCAGTTGTATAGCGCCGACCTCGCGAAAGACGGAACACTGTTATTGAAGTTCAGCGAGATGTTGGACTCTTCCTCTATATCACCGCGGTATTTCTACGTGCGCGACTCCGTCACTGCTGAAGATTTCCCGGTTGATTACGCGGCCCGGCGAGAAGATAACAAGCTCAATGTCACTCTCGGTCTGGCAAAGCCGCTTCCTCTAAAACGCACCTATCTTGTAACGGCCACCGAAAACATAAGAGATCTTCAATCGAACAAAATCTCACCGGAGAACAACCCAGTCGTTCTGAAACCCGACAGTGCAACGGTCAGGGTGCCGCAATATTACTTCAATTTTTCCGATTCCGTTCGAGATGTCAATCCTCATGATACCCTGTTCTGCCAGATCATGTCGCCCGCAATTTCTCATTCCACTTCTGATACTCCTTTTGTGTCGCTGGTTGATAGTACGGGAAGTTTAGTTCCCGCCGGAATTTTCCGCCAATCCGAATCGGTCTTTAAAATTTCGCTCCAGGATCTCAAGTCTCTTGGATGGTACAGCGCGGAGATAAGGTATCGTTTCGCCGGATCGGAGAAAGACTCCGTAATGGCACGCAGTTTCAGGATGATAGATTTTGCGACACTTGGCGACATAGAAGGAGAAATCATCCCGGCAGGGAAAAAGGTTGTCGTCCTTGCCGCAAGCGCCGATGGAAAGAAGTATGTGACTCTCGCTGGACCGGACGGTAAATTCCATATCGGTGAAGTTCCCGCGGCAACTTTTACGTTGGGCGCGTACGTTCAGCACAATAATGGAATCGATTATTACAGCGGTAAAAGTTTCCCGTACAAATTTGCAGAGCCGTTCGGTGTCTATCCTGATCCGGTCAAAGTCAGAGCGAGGTGGACATCCGAGGGTGTGAAAATTAGGTTGTTTTAGCTCGGGCCAAGGGCGATTGATTTTCAAGCGTTTGAGCCGTAAATTTATTCAAAGTTGAGGTGACGATTTGTTTACGTTATTAGTTGTTTTGGAAATTTTCATTGCCGTCCTTTTAATGGCTGTTGTGTTGATGCAGGCTAGCAAAGGAGGAGGGTTGGCCGGCGGTTTCGGAGGTGCGAGCGCTGGTTTTGGAAACATGTTTGGAGTACGCAAGACAGCAGACGTTTTGTCAAGGATGACCACGATACTTGGTACCGTCTTCATCGTTCTTGCCCTCTTCATAAACTTGTTTTTCCTGCCGAACAAAGTTTCAAATCAGCAAAAGAGTTTCCTGCAGACTCAAGGACAACGGAGCTTACCTCCCGCGCAGCAGGTGCCGCAAGTTCCAGTCGAATCAGCTCCACAGCCGCAAAAGTGATTTTACTCCTCCTGAACGCGTCCTGAGGATAAGATATGCCCGATTCTCCTCTTATATTGCTTGTCGATGACGAGCAGGCAAATTTGGAATTATTCTCGACAATACTCACTGAAGAGGGTTACCGGGTATTGTCCGCTGCCAGAGGGGATGACGCTCTTCATCTCTTGGAAACCAGCAAACCTGATCTCATAATAAGCGACATCTACATGCCCGAGATGGGCGGATTCGAGTTTTATGAAAAGGTGCAGAAGGTACAGGAGCTTAGATCGGTTCCATTCATTTTCCTCAGCGCACTCTCCGATTGGCAGCATGTTCGTGAAGGAAAAGAATTGGGTGCAGATGATTATCTGACGAAACCCGTTGACATCGACGAGCTTGTAACGACCGTAAAGGGAAAGCTCAAACGCGCCGCTTCTCTTCGAAGTGCCATGCAGAGCGAGTTTGAAACCTTGAAGGAGCAGATTCTATCTACGTTGTCTCACGAATTGAATACACCGCTCACATATATCATCGGCTTTTCAGAGATCATAGGCAACAGCGAGTCGCCGATCCCCATGGACGAATTAAAGGAGTTTGCCGGCCTGATTCGACAGGGTGGCGACAGGTTGAAAAATTTTGTCGATGATTTTCTTGAGGCGGTTCAAATCGATTCGGGCAAGACGGCAGAATATTATTCAAGAAGCAAGAAAGAATTCAACCTCTCGGAATCTATTACGCTCCTTTCCAGGGAATACGCGATGGTCGCCACTGAAAAAAACGTTCAGTTCCAATCCGATGTGCCGGATGAGCTTCGCGTGATGGGGTCCGAGACTCTGATCCGTGATGCAATCGGCCGCATACTTTCCAATGCGGTAAAGTTCACATCTGAAGGCAATGTCAAGGTGTGTGCCCGCCCGGACGGAAACATTGTTCAGCTCGAGATTGCCGATACGGGAGTGGGAATTCCTGAAAAGGAATTGCCCAGAGTTTGCGAGAAATTTTATCAAGTCAACAAGGACAAGCAGCAGCAGCAGGGTGCGGGACTCGGCCTCTATATCGCCAACAACCTCGCGAAGATAAATCATTGCGAATTGGCCATTTCGTCGATTGAAGGCGTGGGAACCAAGGTTACCTTAGACATCCCGGCCCGGTAATCATGGCACGGTCGTGGTTCCTCATCACGAGCCTTTTTTTCCTTGTACCATCATTTAATATTTGCGCTTCCGTAATATCTGATGAACCTGATTCAACCTCCCCTTTCATAGTCAATAGAATTATCATCGAAGGAAACACGTTAACAAAGTCCTACGTCATTTTAAGGGAACTGCCTTTCAAAGAAGGGGACTCCGTGACTGCCGCCGATCTTGATTTTGCTAGGGAGCGAATTTACAGTACGGGACTCTTTACGAGAGTTCTCACGCAGCCGGAACCAGTTTCGAAAGACCACACCGACCTGCTGATCTACGTCGAAGAAAGGTGGTATGTCTGGCCGTATCCGATTGTCGGATTTCGCGACCAGGTTATAAGCTGGAATAAATTGTACGCCGGTCTCGGAGTGGTCGATCTCAATTTTCGCGGGATGGCGGAAAGACTTGAAGGAATGTTTGCGCTGGGCTACGATCCGTTCGCCGCAATTACTTACAGCAGCCCATCGATGGGCCGGGACAAAGAATATCTGCTGTGGCTGGGGGCAAGCTACTCTCATGGGAGAAACATCGGCCTCGGGTCGTCCTATTCCGCGGGACAATTTGATGATTCATTCGGAGATTTCTACATCGGGGTCGGAAAGCGACTCGATCTTTATTCAATCTTGTCCGTCGGGGTTGCGTATAACTATGTTGCAAGAAATACCGATGATTCAAACAGTGTGGCTCTCTCGCTGAACGGGAAGGACGTTTTTGCGTCTATCCAGTTCGAATACTATTACGATTCCCGTGATCTCAAAACTTACGCATCGCAGGGAACCTACGTTGATGTGACTTTCGAGAAATACGGATTAGGCGAGAGCATCGTGAATTTCGGCAGAGTCTCTTTTGACGTCCGCCAGTATCTCCCACTTTCTGACTTTCTGACCCTGGCAGCAAGAGTACACTCGAGTTTGGCCGAAGGGGCGGACATTCCGAGATACAATCATGTTTTTTTCGGTTATGGCGAAAGGATTCGGGGGATGTTCAACTCAGTCATGGAAGGTGAAAGCATTTTGGGAAGTAATCTGGAAGTGCGAATTCCTATCGTGAAGAAAACGTATATCGAGCTTTCGTGGCTTCCCATCAGAGAATTTGCATCGAATAGGATCGCTCTTTATTGGAATTTTCTTGCCGATGCAGGGGAGACTTCTGACAAACATTTGAACATGGGATGGAATAATGCGGTATATGGCTACGGCGTCGGCTTAACACTTCTGCTGCCGTACGATACGATTTTCCAGGTTGATTTTGCCAGGGGCAGCGACCGGCATCTCGAATGGATATTCGCATTTGGAGAAACCATTTAATGGAGCAATATATTTTTGAAACAAGAAATCGGGCCAGAAATCCGGATGGTGATGATATCATCACCATGATTGGAGACGAACATTTCCACCTTTCCCGAGTGCTGCGTGCGAGGGCCGGCGAAACAATTTTAGCTACCGATGGTGAAGGAACCACATGCCTTTGCGTTATTCAGCAAATCGGGAAAGTCAGCTCAATATGCAAAGTGATTGAAGAACATCGCAATTTCAATTTATCCGCACGCGAATTCTATATCGGAATCGCTGCATTGAAGCCTGTTTCTAAATTGGAGCTTGCAGTTGAAAAATGCACGGAACTTGGCTCGCGAGGTTTCTTGTTATTTAATTCTGAGCGAAGCGAGAAAGTAAATCTCCGTCGCGAAAGAATGGCGGCCATTGTAAAAGCGGCAGTCAAGCAGTCACTTCAGAGTAAAATCCCTGAGTTGGCGATCGTAAGAAATTTGGAAGAAGCTGCGTCGCAATGCCATGTTCATAGAGAGAAATTTGTTCTCCACGAAAAATCGGACAAAATGATGACCGAATATTTGCCGGAGGTCAAGAAAGGCCGCTCGGTAATCGTGCTTGTCGGACCGGAAGGTGGATTCTCAGAAAAAGAGATCGGTTTTTTGACCGAAAATGGTTTTAAAAGTTTTTCGCTTGGTAAATCGCGCTTGAGATCCGAAACTGCCGCGATAAAGGCAGCCTCTCTCCTTGCCGTGTATTAGTGAAGATCATAGATTAAGGTTTAAAATGAAATTACCGTGCTTTGAGTTTTTTTCCTTCGGTCTTTATGCATATTACACGCCTTTGGTTCTCGGACCTCTTCGGCAAAAATTGATTTTGAGAGATGACACAGGAACTGATTCATAATCGGCAGGATATAAAGGATCCGAGCTCCCACGAAAGAGATATTCTCGACGCGCCGCTTCATCGCGACATCCGCGAGCTTGGTGCAATCCTCGGCAAAGTATTGATCGAGCAGGAAGGGAAAGACTTCTTCGATCTCGAGGAGCGGCTTCGTTTACTTACAAAGTCTCTTCGTTCCGAGTATCTGCCGGACACGAAGTGCGAGATCGATGCGCTCATAGACTCGCTTGATCTGGACAAGGCCGGCAAGATCGTGCGTGCATTCCTCTATTATTTCCTCTTGAGCAACACGGCCGACGAGATTCACCGCATCAGGAGACAGCGGGTGCATGCTATCACGGACGGGACTCCCCAGCGCGGCTCGATGGAAGAGGCGATCATGGAGTTAAGAAATTCCGGTTGCTCGATCTATTTTGTGCGCGAGATTCTCGATTCGATGAATGTTATTCCCGTCTTCACCGCACACCCTACCGAGGCTACACGCCAGACAATTCTGAGGAAAATTCTAAACATAAGCGATCTCCTTCTGCGGCGGGAAACATCAACCTTGACTCCGGACGAGCTTGCCGAATTGCGGAAACAGCTGCATGCGGAGATAACGATGCTCTGGCAGACCAACGAAATACGGATGAACAAGGTTACGGTGAACGACGAGATAAGGCGCGGCTTGTTTTTCTTCAGAGAAATTTTATATGACACGACGCCGGTTTTTTATGACAGACTGAATCAAATTCTGAAAAAAGCATTCGATGCCGAAATCACTTCTCCCGTCATACTGAAATTTGGATCATGGATTGGCGGCGACAGAGACGGGCATCCTTATGTAACCTCGGAAGTCACAAGGAATGCCTTCGAAATGCAGAAGAAGCAGATACTTTCACTCTACATGAAGGATATCGACCGGCTGTTCGACACGATGAGCACCTCGACGCGTCTCGTCGGGGCTTCGGAGGAGATGATTAGATCGTTCAACAATGATAAGGAAATCCTTTCTGACCAGGTACGCGAAGAAGACCTGAGAGACCAGTCTGAAATTTATCGTGTAAAAGCTTTCTTGATTTATCACAAGTTGAATAATACTCTGGAAGGAAGAAACAAAGGATATAATTCTGTAAGCGAATTCATCCGCGATCTCGAGGTGATGTACGAAAGTCTTTTGTCCAATAAGGGAGAGGTAATTGCCGGGTCGAAGGTATTGCCGATTATTTATAAGGCCAAAACCTTTGGATTTCACCTTGCCACGCTCGACATTAGGCAGAACGCTCACGTTCTCTTCAAAGCCGTGTCCGAATTGTTTGCTGCTTCGGAAGTGGCGCGTGAATTTGCGAATCTGAATGAAGCGAGCCGCTCGAAAATTCTTACCAGAGAAATATTGAATGCAAGGCCTATCGTAAATTCCAACCTGGCGCTGAGCGCAGACACGAAAGAGGTGTTCGCGGAATTTGAGTCCATGGGATTCGGTAAGGATTGCGCCGGCGATGAAGCGTGCACGGACTATATTGTGAGCATGAGTTCTTCGGTCAGTGACGTTCTGACTCCGCTTCTTTTTGCAAAAGAAGGCGGTCTCGTTAAGGTGCGGGACGGGAAAGTGGTACAGTCCCGCATCGACCTCCTTCCATTATTTGAAACGATCGACGATTTGAAATCTGCTCATATTGTTCTCGCGGAGCTGTTTAAGAACGAAGCTTACAGACAGCACGTCGCGCTTCGCGGTATGGTGCAGAAAATCATGATCGGCTATTCTGACAGTAACAAAGACGGCGGCATAGTTACTTCCAATTTTGAATTAATAAAAGCGCAGATAAACTTGAAGAAGGTTTGCGATAGGTATGGAATCAAGCTTGTCCTTTTCCATGGACGCGGGGGGAGTGTCTCACGAGGCGGAGGTCCGTTGAATCAGGCAATACTATCACAACCTATTGGCACGATTGAAGGAGAAATCAAGATTACCGAACAGGGCGAGATGATTTTCGTAAAATACGCCATGCCTGAGATTGCATTGCGGCACATCGAGTTGACAACCTCCGCGGTTCTTCTTTCGACGGCAAAGTATAAGTCCGGAGTGCACAATTCCAGCAAGAAATATGTGTCTGTCTTTGAAACAATTTCAGAAATCGCGATCAGGCATTACCGTGAGCTGATCACTGACCCGGGATTCCCGGAATACTTTCGACAGGCAACACCCATTGATGTTATCGAGCGCATTGAAATCGGCTCGCGTCCACCTTCGCGGGACGACAGCGCGGATTTGAAAAATCTTCGCGCGATTCCGTGGGTATTTGCATGGACACAGAACAGGCACCTTATCTCAGGATGGTACGGTTTTGGGCATGCACTTGAAAAGGCCGTCCAAGATGGTACAACCAGCTGGGATGCGTTGAGCAAGATGTACAACGAGTGGGAATTCTTCAAAGCATTAACCGACAACGTTGAGATGGTCTTGATGAAATCGGATATGATTATCAGCAGGGAATATATTCGTCTTTGCGGGAACAAGGAAACTGCCGAGAAGCTTTTCGGATTGATAAGTGAAGAGTACAAGAGATCAGTGAGAGCAGTTCTCAATATTACGGGCGAGGAAAACCTTCTGGATTCTAATCCATCACTTCAGAGATCTCTCAGGCTTAGAGATGCCTATATCGACCCGATAAGTTTGGTACAGATAAAATTCTTAAAGATGTTCCGCGAAGAAAAATCAGAAGGAAGAAACCGTCAGGAAATACTCGACCTGCTCAGGTCAACGGTGAATGGGATCGCAGCCGGGATGAGGAATACGGGGTAAGGAAGTAAACCTTGCGAAGGTCACAAAACCTTCGCAAGGTTAGATATTTATTTCGTGCCTGTATCGCTCTCCAGGGGTTCCACTTTATCAACAGCCAAAAGATCCATTCCACCCTTCTTGAAGACCGTTCCGGTGACCTTCACTTGCTTCGCAGCATACTGAACCAATGATGAGTTTGCGCTCTTATGGTTAGACATCATGCAGAGGTAAACATGGCCGCTTTTGTCCAGTATCCCGACCGGCAGGCCACTGTTGATGCACATCTGCGCACAGTCGGCATGATCGGCACCGTGCTGGCCTTTGGTCATGTAACATGCCATGTCGACCACTTCACCTTGGATGGTGGTTGTTGCATTGGCACCCTTGTCTTTTTCTGTCGACATTCCCTTCATGTCTTTCATGTTGTCCTGCGCAAAGCTTAACGTAGCCGTTGCGAGAATTGCACTGAAGACGAAGGCAGCGATTTTTATGTATCTCATTGTTCTCCCTCCATACTATTTATTGTTATTCGATTTCGTTTCATCTCTTGAATCTCCGGCGAATGAATGTTTGCAAAATGCTTCAGCGTCAAAAGAGCGTTTAGTGCTGCGCTTTATCGAAGCGCGACGAAGCTTCTTTCCAGTTGATATTTTTCATGAACGCCGTGATGTAGTCGCCGCGTTTCAAACCATAATCAATCATGTAAGCGTGTTCAAACACATCAAGCACAACTATAGGGGTACAGCCTGCAAGGTGGCCCATGTCGTGTTCGTTTATCCAATCATTGTAAAGGGACCCGTTTGATCCGTCTAAATAGAGCAATGTCCAACCTATTCCTCTCATGCTCCCGGCAGCTTTGAAGTCGACCTCCCAATTGGCGAAGCTCCCGAACTGTTTTTCGATCACGCCGTGAAGCGAAGTCTTGTTCCCGAGCGCTTCTTTGCCGCCGAGGTTGTCGAAATAAAATTCATGTAGTCTCATGCCGTTGAATTCCCAACCAAACCTTCTTTTCAACTCTGCATACTCCGGCGTCCCTGTCTTGCCATCCTTGAGCATTTGCGAAAGAGTGTCAGCCAGCTTGTTTGTGTTTGTAACGTACCCTTGATAAAGCGTGAAGTGGTTCTCAAGCAGCTGCTTCGAGAAACCCTCCATGCCGATTAAGTGACTATAAGTCTTAGCCTGATACGGCATTTGTTACTCCTTTCCTGTGAAGTAGTGTTCCATGATATGAAATATTGAAGGGTAAGAAATGAAAAATGAATTCACCTTTTGCTCCACCATATTTTTCGCCTCGGATGAATGCATCTGCCTGCGGCGAAAAGTAGCTTAAGCGTTGAATGAATGTCCGCAGCCACAGCTCCGTGTCGCGTTCGGGTTGTCGAATGTGAATCCTTTGCCTGTCAGGCCTTCCTGGTAATCGAGGAGGATACCCGAAAGGTACGGGAGGCTTCGTTCATCCACGAATACTCTTACCCCGTTGGCATCGAAGACGCGATCAGTCTCCGACGCTTTCTCGTCGAATCCGAGAACATATGTAAATCCGCTGCACCCTCCGCCTTTGACACCCATTCTCAAACCGAAAGTGTCAGGGATTTTGTTTTCCGTCATGACTTTTTTTATTTCGCCCGCGGCTTTGTCTGAGATTCTTATTTCCTGTTGAAGAGTTTCTACGTCGACCATTTCATTTCTCCTGTTCCGAAGGAGTCCTTCGGAAAATCTATTTGTAAACGAAAATTTTACTGCTGTAGAAAAGGTTTTCCCGGCGTCTTTGCTCGAAATTCGGGATAATTTAAAGTCCAAGTTCCGTTCGAGATATATTTAAAAAGGCCGTCCAAAACCATCTCATTAATTAACGTTTCGGCAAGGGTTTCAAGTTCCACATCGGCGACCTTGAAGTGATTCTCTACCAGATAGTATTTCAGCGCGTATTTTATATCGAGATAGAAAACGTTGGAAAGATGAAATATTGGGAATTTTGACCGGAAAAATTGCAGGAATCCCCTCCTGTTCATTTTCACGAATTCAAGTGCTGTCATGGAACCTCTCTTGCTAAAGATAAATTCTCCCCGTTTGGAAATCCAGTGAAAGCTCCTTGAAAATTTCTTGCCAACCATCTAATGTGTCCCAACATGCGCCGACGGGTTATTCAAACCATGGAACAGAATATCGTGAAATCAATTCGACGGACACTATGTAAGATTCAAGATTTTGTCGTATTCTCTTTTCCAAATCAATGTCCGCGGAAGGTGGACTCCTTCAAAGAAAGGGATGTATCATGAGACGGAAGAAAATTGTGATACTGGGTGCCGCAGGAAGGGACTTCCACAACTTCAATACTGTTTTCAGAGACGAAGAGGAATATGAGGTCGTTGCGTTCACGGCGACACAGATTCCGAATATTGCCGGCCGCAAGTACCCGGCGGAGCTTGCGGGAAAGTTGTATCCCGGGGGTATCCCGATCTTCCCGGAATCTCAGCTGCCTCTTCTGATAAAAGATAACGGAGTCGAACAGGCCGTTTTTTCTTACTCGGATGTCTCATTTGATTATGTTATGTCCAAGGCATCGGAAGTCATGTCGTTCGGTGCCGACTTTAGACTCCTTGGCGTAAGAGAAACAATGCTCGAAAGCAAAGTACCCGTAGTTGCTGTTGTCGCGGTCAGAACCGGCGCAGGCAAAAGCCAGACGTCTCGAAAAGTCTGTGCCATCTTGAGAGAGAACGGACTTCGTGTCGTTGCGGTTCGCCATCCAATGCCTTACGGGAACTTAGTTAAGCAGAGAGTTCAACGTTACGCGAAGATTGCCGATCTGAAAAAGTTTGAATGTACCATCGAAGAGATGGAAGAATACGAGCCGCACATCATGAACGGGACCATCATATATGCGGGAGTTGATTACGAAGCGATTCTCCATGATGCTGAAAAGGAGGCAGATGTCCTCGTCTGGGACGGCGGCAACAACGACACCTCATTTTATCGCCCCGACTTGACGATAACCGTTGCCGACCCGCATCGGCCCGGTCATGAGCTGACTTATTATGCGGGCATGACGAATATTTTGTTGTCAGACGTCGTGGTAATAAACAAGGTCGAGTCCGCATCGAGAGAAAATGTAGACACGGTAAGGCGGAATGTGCACAGTGTTAACCCTGATGCGGCAATAATCGAAGCTGCGTCTCCGGTCGCCGTCGATGACCAATCTCTAATTCGAGGGAAAAAAGTGCTCGTCGTTGAAGATGGCCCGACGCTTACTCACGGCGGGATGTCATACGGTGCAGGTGTCATTGCTGCGCAGAAGTTCGGAGCGAAGGAACTGGTGGATCCTCGTCCTTGGGCTGTCGGCACAATCTCGGAGACATTCAAGAAATATCCGCAAACCGGAACACTTCTTCCTGCGATGGGTTATGGGGAAAAACAGATAAAAGATTTGGAGGCGACGATAAACAAAGTTGATTGTGACACCGTCGTTATCGGCACGCCGATAGATTTGAGAAGAGTTGTGAAAATAAAAAAGCCTTCTGTGAGAGTGAGATACGAGTTGGCTGAGATAACCAAGCCGGGCCTCGAAGAGATTTTGGAAGGATTTTTGAAGAGACATGGGTTATCTTAGATTTTCAGAAACAAAGGTTGCTGTACACACAAGAGGAGGAGTTGAATGAAAAAAGATTTTCTGAGTATCGCCGACTGGTCATCGCAAGAATTGAAAAAACTGTTAGAGCTGGCGGCTAAGATGAAGTCTCGTCCTGAAAAGTACAAAGATTCGATAAGGGGGAAATCGATCGCGTTGATATTTGAGAAACAATCACTGAGGACTCACGTTACGTTCGACGTAGGAATCCATCAACTCGGCGGCCATTCTGTTTATCTTACTCAATCGGATATCAATCTGGGCAAACGTGAGAGCGTCTACGATGTGTCGAAAAATCTTGAGAGGTGGATGTCGGCGGTAGTAGTTAGGACTTACGCGCATCAAAGCTGTGTCGACATGGCGCGGTATACGAAAATCCCTGTGGTCAACGCACTGACAGATTATGAGCACCCGTGCCAGGCAATTGGAGATTTCTTGACTATAGTGGAGCACCTTGGAACGCTGAAGAAGCAAAAATTCGCATTCATAGGAGACGGCAACAATGTCTGCAATTCTCTCATGATAATGGCTGCTAAAATGGGAATGGACTTCGTCGCCGCTACGCCCGAAGGATACGAACCACCATTGGAAGTCATGAGAGTATCAATGAATGCGGCGAAAGAAAATCGCGCTGCCGTAGAAATTGTACACGATCCCAGGAGTGCGCTGGGCCAGGCCGATGTCGTTTACACTGACGTTTGGGTAAGCATGGGACAGGAAGCGGAGAAGGAGGCGAGGCTGAATACTTTCCGCAATTACCAGGTGAACAAAGAATTAATGAAACTCGCGAAGAAGTCGGCGATCTTCATGCATTGCCTCCCTGCGCACCGCGGCGAAGAGGTGACGGATGATGTGATTGACTCGAAACAGTCCGTCGTCTGGGACGAGTCGGAAAACAGGCTGCATTCACAGAAAGCCATCATCTATACGCTGTTAACCAGGAAACAATAGTTCGTCAAATCCATAGTCTCTTCTTCGCGTTATGCCTTGCTAACATTGCCACCGATTCATAACTTACATCATGGATTGCGATTTATTGATAATATCTGGAATGTAATTGAAGATCACTCTTTGTAAATCGAAAATTCACCGTGCGACTGTAACGCAAGCTGAACTTTATTACGAGGGGAGTCTGACGGTCGACACGGATCTCCTTAAAGCGTCGGAGATTCTGCCGTATGAAAAAGTGCAGGTTGTGAATGTAAACAACGGCGAACGGTTCGAGACCTACATAATTCCAGGCAAGGTACGCTCGGGAATAATTTGTTTGAACGGTCCCGCGGCACGGTTGGGTTCAGTTGGCGATGAGGTGATAATTATTTCTTATGCCGAATTTGACCAGGCGGAAGCAGAAAAGCATGAGCCGACCGTGGTGCTGGTCGACAGGGAAAATAAAATCAAAAAGACCATTAAAGGACACCTGGACGAACCGGATAGCTTGAAGTAAGCAAGATGGGGAAAAGAGAATTTGTTACGGTGGTACTCGCCGCGGGCAAAGGGAAGAGGATGAAAGACCCGAATTTGCCGAAGGTGATGTATAAAGTCAACGGTAAACCGATGGTTCATTATGTTGTTGATCTCGCGAAGCGGATCGGAAGTGAATCGGTTATTGTGGTAGTCGGAAACAAGCGCGAAATAGTGATGAAGTATCTCGAAGCAGCATTCGGAGACGGTGTCGTTTTCGCACTTCAACAAGAGCAGCTGGGAACCGGGCACGCCGTACTGCAGACAGAAGATATGCTTTCGACCTTTGATGGTGAAGTGCTCGTCCTTTCAGGCGATGTGCCAATTCTTACGGAAAAAACCATTCGCCGGCTTATTGATGCTCATTATCAAAATCATTCAATTGCGACGGTCTTGACGGCGATGGTAGACGATCCAACCGGCTACGGAAGAATTCTCAGGCTCTCAGACGGCTCAGTCGATCGGATAGTCGAAGAGAAGGATTCAAGTGCTCAACAGAAGAAAATCAAAGAGATAAATTCGGGAATTTATTTGTTTAGCCGTAAAGAACTTTTTGAGGCGTTACATCACATAAACTCGGACAATGCCCAGCACGAGTATTACCTGACTGACGTTCTTGGATATTTTGCAGAACGGAAGATTAAGATAAGTGCGGTGGCTGCCGATGATTTCAATGAAATAAGGGGGGTCAATACTCCGGAGCAGCTGGATGAACTTGAGAAAATTGTCCGGAATGAATGCAGGGTTTCAGGAGGCTGAGATGTCGAGCACAGAACAGAAGAAAATGATCGAAGCGCTGAGGTACAAAACCTCAAAGATGCTGCCGAGGGATAAGTATGACTTTGACATGTTTGTAAAGCGGGATAAGGACGATGAAGAGCTTGATGTGTTGTCCATGAGTCGGCTCAGGGAATTGTTCGAAAAATACTCGAGCAAAAAGTAATTCCACACGCGCCGCAAAACGGTGTTTTTCTTTTCCCTTGTGTTCCCAAGCAAGGCGTGGCATGGATGGATGTTCGATAGGGTATTCACCGGGCTTTACGACCTCTCTTTTTCAGCTTTCCGAAGGTAATTCGATTTTTCGTTTTCCAACGAGGACAATTCTTGATCTCTGCATACGGCGAAATTCGCTGAATTTAGATGGCTCATGTGATGCATGTCAATTTAAACCAAAAAAATGTTTGGGAAAATCAAAGAAACCAGTTATTATACTAATACAGAGTGAACCATTGGATAGAGAGTGTTGTTAAGTAGATAGATTCCACGGGAGAGGTACGGAGAGAGGTCTGGCATATATGTACCTCAATACATAAGAAAAGCTATGTTTTTCGAATAACAAGTCGAATTAATAATGGAGGATGGATGAAAAGGCCTCACATTCGTGGTCTGTTCATTAGAATAGTCATATTTGTGATTATAGGCGCAGCAATCGTCTTGACCGGTGAAATAGATGCTGCTCGCTACACATATGATAGTACTGTCGTTCCGGAATCGTCAATACCGAAACTTGATCGCAAGACGTACATTTTCCTCAGCGAGTACGGAAAGCAGCTCCAAAAAATATCTTATGAGTACGGAGTTGACTGGCGGCTTGCGCTGGCAGTTCTCAGGGCTGAATCAGGTTTCGATCCTGAGGCAACTTCATATAAGGGCGCATCTGGATTCATGCAGTTAATGCCGGTCACAGGGCTTCAATTGGCTTCCTCGCATAACGTCGATGATCTCTCAGACCCGGTTGACAACATCCTGCTGGGAGTAATTCAACTCAGGGATATGCTGAGAAACTACTCCGACTGCGATGGGGATGACAGGCTGGAACTTGCAGTTGCTGCTTACAACTGCGGACTGGGAAGAATTCAGGATGCACAATCGGTTGCAGAGTTCCTCGGTGACAAACCCACATTGTGGCTGTCCGTCAAGTCCGCACTTCCTCTTTTGTCGGTGAGATATTCTCCGCTGCATGAACATATTTGGCAAAATGGGAAACCGTCCTTCGGGACTTTCGGGAGCTATGAGGAAACCCTGACCTATGTTGAAAATGTGATGCACTATTATAATATTTACCGAAACGTTTTGCATGAATGAGAAATAGATTTTGTTTGCCCACCCGTCATGCAATCTGTGTGACGGGTTTTTTTTGTCTCTTTTTCACGGCAACATCCTTCAATTCGATAGCCCAGCCCAAGTGGGACGTAGACGTCTTCAGAAGCATTAACAATTCACGCTCCAATTTTCAAGATGCGACCGTCGGTGCAAACGATTACTCCGTCTTGCCGATTGCAGTTGCAACGCCTCTCATTTTCGGTAGTGTCGGTCTAGCGGAAAAAGACGGTTATACTTTTGACACAGGTGTCATGGTTGGAGTGACCGAGGTGTCGGCATACGCGATTTATTACATTCTGAAGAATGTGGTCGTGAAAAGAGATCGCCCTTATGGAACGCTCTCCGATGTTCACACGATGCACCTCGACACTGCAGACAAATATTCCATGCCATCGGGGCACACTACCGCCGCATTTGCGATTGCGACGGCGTTGACCTTTCGCTACCCGAAACCTTACGTTTATATTCCTGCGTATGCTTGGGCGGTGTTCGTCGGGTACGGGAGAATTTATATGGGTTTGCATTATCCGAGTGATGTTTTGGCCGGTGCAATTTTGGGAAGTGCATCTGCATTCGCAATTCATCTCATCAGTCCGCAATTGACTAAGTGGCGCCAGAGAATCCTCGGTGACGATCTCGGTGTGCAGTTAACTGCTTCGCCGGTACCGACTCTCGTCAACTTGAAAGTCAGCTTCTAAGAGTTATGCTATACTCCCGTGATGGCACGCTTCGAGCAATACCGCTCGGCATTAAAATCATGTTCGGTTACATTTTGATATGTCTTATTTGGGGAACGACTTGGCTTGCGATAAAATTTGCGATTTTTTCACTGCCGCCGTTCCTCAGCGCCGGAATCAGGTTCGCAATTGCCTCACTTCTGATTTTTCTAATTTTGAAAATTCGAAAGTACAAGTTTCGCTTCAATTTCAGGCAGACGATTTTTCTAATGTTAGTGGGCCTCGGTTCGTTCAGCGTGCCTTATGGCTTGGTTTACTGGGCAGAAGAAAGAATAACTTCAGGTTTAACCGCGACGACGTTTGCAGTGATGCCCTTTTTTGCGGCCATCCTGTCCAGGATTTTCCTAAAGACCGATGATCTTTCTTTTTGGAAGATCTTTGGGATCATCCTCGGATTTGCCGGTCTGTCCATAATATTTTGGGGAGACCTGAGGTTGGGTTCAATTGAATCTGCGGAGGGGATTCTCGCGGTGGTTGTAAGCGCGTTTGCAAACGCTTCGGTGGCGGTCGGCGTGAAAAAGTTCGGCAGGGAAATAGACCCGCTGTTCATCAATTTGATACCCATGACGTTGGGAGCGGTTACGCTTTTGCTCACGAGCGTTTTTGTCGAGAACTGGCAGGATTTAAGATTCGATGCATCGACCGTCGCATCGATTTTTTATTTGGCAATATTCGGTTCGATAATTGCGTTCACCATTTATTTTTATCTGCTGAAGCACATCAGTGTTGTACTGCTATCGGTGACGTCATTCATAACTCCTGTTCTCGCGTTAACCGCGGGCGCAATCGTCCTTGATGAAAAATTTCCACCGGGAATACTTCTTGGCGCTGCGTTGATTTTGTCAGGAGTACTCGTCTTAAACTTGATCGGTGAGGGAAGGCGTGGGCGTGAAGAAATTCGACGCGAGAGAAAAGAAGTGCCGACGGAATGAGATTGAGGGTTTCACCGGGAATTTACCATGCCGTCTGCACCTTGTTATTGATTTTCTCCGGCGGCTTGAATTGTTTCGCCCAAAATAGACGGCCCGTTTACACAGCAAATTACTCAAGCCATCACTCTTATGATATGATAGAATATAAGCTCTTCATGGACTGGTACGGTATTATCTCCGGTTCCTCCGATTCATATTTTGGGGTCATGCAGGTCACATTTCGCCCAGATCTTGTCACTCCGCTTAACAAAATGGACATTGACAATGATACCACTTATTTGCGTGTCGATTCCGTTGTTGCGAGTGGCAGAGCGCTTCAGCTCAATAGCGTCGGTTCCAAGTTGAACATAACATTGGATAAAAATTACAATGCAGGAGACACCGGAGTCGTTGAGCTGTACTACCACGTCGTGGAGCAATCCCCGAACTCACAGAAAGGTTTTTATTATTATTACGGCGGCGAACAACTTACCGCAAGTTACACTGTTCCGCACACACTTGCTTACACGATGAGCGAGCCGGCCGACGCGCATGACTGGATGCCGTGTTACGACGATCCATCTGACAAAGCGATGTGTGAAATATCCGTTCGTGTCCCGAGCGGTTACACCGCCGCATCAAACGGGACTCTTGTCGATGAAATCGACAACCATGATGGAAGCTTGACTTTCGATTGGAAGGAGAACTACCCTATCGCAACATATCTCATGTGTGTGACGGCGGCACGGTTTGCTGTGATCGAGAGAAGTTACACGAAAAGTGACGGCAGCACTATCCCAATTAGGTATTATGTTTATCCCGAAGATTCATCAGGCGCCCTTTCGAACTCTGATTGCAGCATCGACACAGTCGCTTCGATGATAAAATTCTACGAATCGCTTTACGGCGCATTTCCTTTCGACAAATACTGTATGACCGGAATTGAGCCTTTCGGCTATGGCGGCATGGAGCATCAAACCATCACGACGCTGCTGCGCAAATACGAATTTAGACGCGACGTTGTAGCCCACGAGCTTGCTCATCAATGGTGGGGTGACATGGTCACGCTCGGGACATGGAACGATATTTGGCTGAATGAAAGCTTTGCCACATATTCGGAAGCAATGCAGCTGGAGCATCTAAGCCAGTCGAGTTTTGAGAACGAGATGCAGAACTATGAAAATGAATACTTCAACGAGTACAGCCAAATCCAGTATGCTATCTATGCGCCGCCGCCGGGTTATGTTTTCGGTCTTGCTGAATACTACAAAGGCGCATGGGTGCTCAACATGTTGAGGTACATTGTCGGCGATTCAACCTTCTTCGCAATTTTCAGGACCTATCGTTCCGATTTCCAATTCGGAAATGCGGTGACTTTGGACTTTGAGAATGTTGTCGGTGAGGATACTCACTCAGACATGAGCTGGTTTTTTGATGAATGGATTTTCCAGCCCGGGTATCCTGTGTATTCGTACACTTACAGGAGAGAAGGAAGCTCGCTTGTATTTTATTTGAAGCAAGTGCAGACAAGTCCTCGAACCTTCAAAATGCCTGTTGAGTTTGCAGCTTATTTCCAGGGAGGGAAAACCATAGGAAGTTTTGTCGATTCCAGCATAACACAGACGTTCACTATTCCGCTACCGGTTCAACCTGATTCAGTCGTTTTTGACCCCGCTGACAAAATCATGAAGAGGGTTGTGCCATGGAGCGATACCACCTTGCCGTATTCATCATTATTGTTGAGCAGTTTCCCAAATCCGTTCACGCTGGAAACGCAGCTCGGATACACAATGCCCGCTGGAACGAAAGTCAGCTTTGAAATCTATGACGTGGTCGGGAGGAAGGTAAGAAATATCGATAAAGGTTACCAGGAAGCGGGTACTTATACAGTCAACTTCAACGGAAGTGGTCTTGCGAGCGGAGTTTATTTTTGCAGAATGTCGACAGATCTCGGAAATCGAACGATAAAGCTTTTGTTAGAGAAATGAGGATGGAAGAACCAGGAATGGTAATTTTGCTTGCTGAGAGCTGGTGGAAGGAAGTCACATCCTCAAAATAATTGCCCGATTTACATTATTTGCGCATAAAGGTTTGTTTTTTCCTGCCGCGTCTTATAGTTTATGCACTTGTGTGACTCAGTTGTTCAAGATTGTGAATGTGCGATCATCGCGAAGCGGGATCCTGACATACAAGATTTTTGGCGGGACGTGACTCAAGACGTACCATAAACGGGATTAAATGAAACAAGAATATATCGAAGTTCCTGAAGATTCAGGGAGCATCGATTTTAAAAAAGTCAAAGTTGTAGTCATAACAACCGTCATGCTGTCGTTCATTTCGTACTGGCGTGCGGCGGCGGTGGTTGTATCAGATCTCGGCTCGAGTGCGTTTTACGCGCTCGGGATAGCGGAGAAGGCTGTCGGTCCATCTGCACCATGGTTCATACTCTTCGTAATGCTGTTCTCTTACGGTATCCGTGCCGTCTATATCGAATCTTCGAGCATGTTCGTACGAGGCGGAGTCTACAGAGTTGTCCACGAAGCACTCGGTGCGACCGCGGCGAAATTTTCTGTCTCGGCACTGATATTTGATTACCTGATCACTGCTCCGATCAGCGCCGTGTCCGCCGGGCAATACATTGCCGGATTGATAAACTCAATATTTTTTATGTCGGGCATCAAGGTTGCCCTGTCGCCGGCTTGGGCTTCAGTTATCACCGCGGTACTCATCGAATTATATTTCTGGCGCAAGAACGTAATCGGCATTGAGGAATCGAGCGAAAAGGCGCTGAGGATCTTTCAGGTTACGCTTGCCCTGGCTATTCTATTATTGATTTGGTCGGTCGCCACGATTGTAGTTAAGGGAGGAAAACTTCCGGCGTTCTCGATCAATCTGTCCGATGATTCGCTCGGATGGCTCAAACATTTTGGATGGTTGAAGACGATAGGTATTGTCGGAGTGTTGGTCGGAATGGGACATTCCATTCTGGCCGTGAGCGGAGAAGAGACGCTTGCACAAGTTTATCGAGAGATAGAAGCACCTAAGCTGAAGAACCTGCTCCGGACGGGACTCATTATTTTTATCTTCAGTTTCGTTTTTACAGGCGTCAATTCGCTCTTCGCGTCGATGCTGGTTCCGGAGAAGGAATTGATGGGCGTCTACAACGACAACGCCTTGAGCGGCCTCGCGATGCATCTGATGGGTCCTCAGACTATTCTTCTCGCTGTTCAGGCATTCGTCGTAATTGTCGGATTCCTTATACTCGCCGGAGCAGTGAACACTGCTCTCATTGGTGCAAACAGTGTTTTGAACAGGGTGGCTGAAGATGGAGTTTTGCATGAATGGTTTAGGAAACCTCACCCGAGATTTGGAACGTCGTACAGAATAATAAACACTCTGGCGATCTTCCAATTGATTGTAATCGTACTGAGCCGGGGCGACGTTTTCCTGCTCGGCGAAGCATACGCGTTCGGAGTGGTATGGAGCTTTATAATGATAGCTTTCTCGATGATCGTCCTTCGTTACAGAGTAAAGACTCCGCGAGAGTGGAGTGTTCCACCGAACGTGAAAATTTGGAACTATGAAATCCCGATTGGACTGGGGTTTGTGTTTATCATTTTGTTCTCGCTCGGTTTTGTTAATCTTTTCACGAAACCGTTCGCCACTGAAGGTGGGGTCGCGTTTACTATCTTTTTATATACGATTTTTGTTTTTTCGGAACGTGCGAACACAAAATTGACAGCCGCAAGAGATTCGCAGCTGGAAAAGTTCAATGTCTATGCGCAAAATAGTCTTACTGCCAAAGCCGTCGGATGCAGACATCCGCAAAGGAAATTGGTTGCAGTGCGTGCACCGTATCGACTCCAGCATTTGGAGAGATGTCTCGAAGAAAATGATCCGGACAGTGTCGATATAGTTGTCATGACGGCGAAGGTAATTCCCGGGCAGAGCACGACGGTTCAACAGACGATCGATCTGCCCGAACAAACTCTCTTCAGCGAGGTCATTAAGCTGGCAGAAAAAGAGGGAAAGACGATCCTCCCGATTGTGGTACCGACGAATAATGCGGCGTATGCGGTCGCGCATACGGCAGTCGAGGTTGGCGCCGATGAAGTGTTTCTCGGCGCATCGGAGCGATACCCTGCGGAATATCAGATGCAGCAGTTCGCGTTATATTGGGGAATGGTTGAGGCTGATGAAAACCACCACGTTGCAATTCGAACGATCGGCCGTACAAGTGATGTAAGGCTTGAGATCTAATAGACCTGAAGCCACCAGGTGAGTAGCGAAAAACTCTAAACGCCGCGTTCTGGGTTATTAATCTTCCTCACTCATTCCGAGTTGCCTGGTTTGCATTTGTCTGGTTGATTTGTGATATTTTAAACGAAGGTCTCCTCCCGGGATTGGAGAGACGGGACGAACTAATCACTTATTAAGTTCATTGAAGATTGTGTTTCAGATCATAGCCTTATTCCGTTGTCGGAATGTTATATAAGGCGGATCTGGACGCATAGACTGAAACCATTTGTCGACAAAAAAAATTCGCCGATACATTACCGCGAGCCTGTGATTTCGATTAGGAGAAAAGTCAATTGACCGAGAAAGAAAAAATTAGGAAAACTATTTTGCAGCTGCGCGAGGAGTTGTCCGAGGATGAGGCTCTTCAACGGAGCAAACTCGTTCTGACGCAGCTGGAGAATCTGCCGGAATATAGGAATGCCGGACTTGTTCATACCTACGCTTCTTCCAAGCCGAATGAAGTCGATACAATCATGCTTATCGCACGGTCTTTTGCACGTGGAAAGAGGATAGCACTTCCCGTCATAGTGGACAAGAAAGAGCGGACGTTAGACTCGTCCGAGCTCATGAACATCGGTGATTTGACCGACGGCCCTTTCGGGATCAAAGAGCCGAAAGTCTTTTCCAGCATCGCAATTGAAGAAGTGGATATGTTTGTTGTGCCGGTCGTCGCGGTCGATAGGACGGGCAACAGGATCGGATGGGGATTCGGATATTATGATGGGCTGCTGCGAGCGCAAAATAAACCCAAGGTAGCTCTCGCATATAAATTCCAAATTGTTGATTCGATTGAACCGACGGAAGAAGATGTCAAGGTTGACTATATCGTTACGGAAGACGAGATCATAAAAGTAAAAAAATAGAGTCTGTCTGAAATATTCCGCGATGGATGAGCAACGATCCTCACATAGTCAAGGCGCGAGGAAGCTGTACAAATCAAATTCCGATAGAATGATCGACGGGGTGTGTGCCGGTTTTGCCGAACACTTTGGGGTCGACCCGTCAGTTGTGCGACTCGCTCTTATTGCATTAACGATTCTGAATTTTGCAGCGGGGATGATTTTCTATATTGTCTCTATGGTAATCATGCCGATTAAATCCTCAGCTTTGTCCGGTCCATCTGAGTATCAAAAAGAAACGTCAAGGAAGAAAAATTCTGAGGCGGCAGCTATAGTTGGAATAGTTATCGTCGTTATTGGAGTCATACTGCTGTTCCACTACGAAAGGATTTTCTCGACGATATTTGTCCCTCGGTTGGGGATATTGAGCCTGCATTCTGTCGGGAATTTATTGCTGCCGATCATTCTCATTTTGACGGGAAGCATATTTCTGATGGCGCGAAGAAACGAATCGCATCAGGAAACGCTTGAGAACGAAGGCTCTCAAGTGACTTCTCATGGCCAAAGCGCCTTTGATAACACAAATCGTCTTTTCCGGTCGTCCTATGATAAGAAAGTCGCCGGGGTATGCGGAGGAATAGCTGAATATCTAAAGATAGACTCGACATTAGTAAGGCTGGCATTTGTCTTGGCGGCGGTCGCCTCGTTCGGAATGGCTCTGATTCTTTATTTTGTCTGTGCTTTAGTTATTCCGATGGAGAAGATATGATGGAACGCGCAGCGGACAAAAGAGGAAGTGTCGGTACGTTTCTTGTGGGAGTGCTTCTCCTCGGGCTGGGTGTGCTCCTTTTAATGAGCCGGGCGGGGGTTCTCAGTTTAGATTTTGAACGGATCATTGCCTTCATGGTTCTCCTGTCGGGTGGATATGAGGCGATCACTGCGTTCGCGTCCTCCAACCACGGCAGATTATTTTGGGGATCAGCGTTGTTTTTGGCGGGACTCCTCGTGCTTCTCGTCGCCTATGATCTTGTTCCCGGTGCATGGAATCAGATATGGCCTTCGGTTCTTATCATCCCGGGTTTGTCGTTCTTGATGTTGTTTTTTTCCAACGTCAAAGAGTATCGCCTTCTAGTGATCGCGGTGCTGTTTGTCGCATTCGGGTGGATAGGGATGATGATTGCGAAGGGCGACTTCAATTTCAGCGATCGTTTGTTCGGTTTGCTGCGTTTCATCGTTTCAGCGGCAATAGTTCTAGCGGGTTTCTATTTAGTCTGGAAGAATTTTTTCAGAAGAAAATATTGATTCGATAAGGGCGGAATCGAGCAGGGAGATATTCCACAGATTGCCTGCGCACTTTGGATAATTGAGTGGCGATATTTAGTCCTGGGACACCTCGTAACTTGAAAATACTTCGGAGAGGAACTACATTTTGATTGTAGTGATGTGGGTATGAAAGGCGGCCAAGTTTGTTTTGAGTAAGTTTTGTATCAAAGGGAGGCTAACGTGGACAGAATCAAACTCGTATGCAGCGTAGTATTTACTCTACTCATTGTTAAGGTGGCTTTCTCCCAGGAAAAACAAATCAATCCGGACTATCTTGACTCACTTCTGATCGCCGGTGATTTCAAGACATTCATTGTAAGTTGGGAGGAGTTCTCTCAGAATTTTGCAGTGCGCGGAATCCCTTCGGAAGAAGCAGAGGATTATGATACACTTACCCAAAGGCTTCGCCAATTGCCGATAGCAAATGCGGGACGGCTCCAGGAGCTTTCCGGAATTTTTGAAGCATCTTATCTGGATTTGATAACATGTCCTCGCGGCGAAAAGGCAAGTCTCGAATGTCAGAAGTTTGTAGACGCCGCGGCAAACCAGCAGTACTTTGTTGCATTGGAAGATTTCTACGCTGCGCTTTGCTTTATGAATAAGTATGTTCAATCCGGAAAGAAACGCCTTCGGGATGACTATGCCATGGCAGAGGAATTATATCTTGGCGGCAAGTACGACGAAGCGTTGCGGTTGATAGAGACTTTTGAGGATGAGAGTCCGTCGAATCCCGCTTTCGTCATTCTTAAAGATTCATTGTCGTTTCCTTATTCGGAACTTAGAAGGAAAATAGAAACGAAGAAAGCGGAATTAGAATTCGTTTCAGAGAACAACTACGATAGAAAAAACTTTACTCTAAGTGTTGATCTGGACATGACGGCATACCAGAAACCCGCCGATGATCCCGGGATGATCTTGAGGTACAAGGGGAGTCCTAGTCCTAGTAATTATGACATTTATCTTAGAGATCTGCCTGTGGGCATCGAGGGCAGCTTTGATTTGCAGGCTGAGTACAATTTAAGCAGGTCGCTTTCTTTCGGTGCACGGTGCGCAATTGGAACAATTCAGAATGCCGACTTAGAAACCTTGGAGGGCACGGTGCATCTGTCTGAGAAATTCTATTCAGCCGGGATCGTTGGGACGTATTTCCCAGCATGGTCCTCGTTTGTAAAACCTTACTTTCGATTGGAGTCAGGTGTCATCCAAGTGGTGAGGGGGGAAATGCAGCTTGATCCTTCCAGCGCCTGGTACTCGGAATACTTTCCTGTATCCGAAATTACGAAAACTTATCCGGAAATTTTGGGAGAAATAGGAGGCGAATATCAGATTAAAGGCAGCAATCTATTCTGTTTTGGCGCCCATTTGTTAGTCTCTGATGTTTTTGGAAACACAAGTCTCATTGAGCATTTTAGTTTCGGCGGCGGGATACAAGTCGGAGTGAATCTCTTTTAAAGATAATCGATATATCTCCTCTCTCTTGACGTAACGACTGCTTTGATAAGTAGCTTGGCGGGCACTAAATTTCATCGAAACATCACTGGTATGCTTATGCGAATGGATAAGAAGTTCGTCGCCTCAATTGTTAGTATGTACTCTCGCGGTCCGTTTCCCATTTTCCTATTTGGCGTACTGACGGTTGTTGCTCTCGTAGTTGCGATGCAGCAATTCTATATCATCAACTACAACACAGTAACGAGATATGACCTTATCTGGCACGTTCCGTTCAATCTATTCTATTTCTGGTACTGGTTCACCATTTTGCCAATCATGTATTGGATCATCATTGATTTCAAACCCAGAAGATACAACGCATTGTATTGGACCTTTTTATATTTCCTCATGCCCATCGGGATTGTACTCATTCATCAGGTGATAGCTTCGGTTACGATAAATCTGTTCCTCGGGTATTCCGACTTTTTTACTCTCGTATATAAACGAGTGGTGCGTAATCCGTGGGTGGGAATGGATCTGACCCTCTATTTTGCGATCATGATAGCGATAAACATTGTTGAGTATCAACAGAAGAACAAAGCGGACGAATTGAGGTTGGCGCAACTTCAAGCGCAGCTTGTGCAATCCCAGCTGAGCGCACTCGAAAGTCAGCTGCATCCGCATTTCCTCTTCAATACCCTGAACGCTGTTTCGACTCTCATATTAAAAAGGGAAAATCGAGAAGCGGAGAGAATGCTTCGCTTGCTTCATGAATTCTTGAAATCGACTATATATCAAAATGAAAGACACGAAATCACCTTTAGGGAAGAAGTCCGATTCATCCGGCAATATTTGGAAATTGAAAAAGTGCGATACAAAGACCGGATGGAAATCGAATTAGATATTGGAGAAGAGACTTTGGATGTGTTTGTTCCAAATTTACTTTTGCAGCCGGTACTTGAGAATGCGATACGTTATGCAGTTGCAGCGAGAAAATCCAAAGGGATTGTCAAGATCACGTCGAAGCTGGAAGACGGCCGTCTGAAAATAATGGTCGAGGACAACGGGCCCGGTTTGGTTGTCCCGCCGGAGAAAAAATCGAGAGAAGGGCTGGGACTGAAAATAACTAAAGAGCGGCTGGCCCATTTTTGCGGAGATAAATATCTCTTTGAGCTGGAACCCTCTTCTCTCGGGGGATTGAAGGTTAGAATGGAGATCCCGTTCGTGAAACGCGAAGAAAATTCTTATGGCTCGCTGGTTTACAGTCCTGCATGAAGATATTTCTAAACATGCTCGTTTTCACGCCGATGAATCTCAAAGCGGGGAGATGGTGAAGCGCAAAGAATATGAGCTGAACGTTCTGGCTCCCCTTTTTGTGGTGTTGACTTTAGTGGCCGTCGTTAACACTCTGCAAGCGTATTATGTCTTCTTCAATGGCGATCGCTCGTTTTCCAACTTCATGCGGTTCCTGACCTCAAACACAATCTATTGCTGGTACTTTCTAATTCCTGCCTTGATAGTAAGATGGCTCTCCAGGAGAATTTCGCTGAGGAGGGAGTTGCTGTTCGGTTGGGTGCTGGTGCATCTGACAACGCTCTTTCTCTCGCTGGTCGTTCACCAGATAATTTCTTTGGAGGTTGACACAGCTCTTTTGCTGAGGAACGGCGCAACCTTATTCGGTGCGTTGCTTAACAATCCGTCGGTGTGGGAAGATGTTGTGGTTTATGTCTTGTACGTCTTGGGCTTTTATATGATCGAGTACAAAAGGATCGGCCGCGGAAATGAAATTCGACAAATGCAGCTCGAAATAAAAATTTCGAAGGCGAGGCTGCTTGAGCTGAAGGGGAAAGTGCACCCGCAGTTCTTATTTAGCACGCTGGAAACAATTACGGAGCTTGTAAGAAAGAAGAAAAACAGGGAGGCGGACAAAGCGCTGTCATTGCTTGGCGATTTCTTGAGAGCATCGGTGTACAACAGAGAACAAGAAGAAATTACATTGGGAGAAGAGATTCACCTGCTCAACCAATACCTGGCTATAAAAAAAATCAAGAGGAAAATCAAAATTACCGAGAACATCGACGCCGAATTGATGAATACATGGGTTCCCAATTTTATCCTCCAGCCGATCGTGGAACACCTCATAACGCGCAATGAGGATTCCAATGATATTATGCTCGGGATTGGAGTCAGCGCATCCAGAGAGAATGACGAGCTAACTATAGCCGTAAACACTGAGAACGCAACTTCTGACAATGCATCAGAAGGCGCCGGCGACATCGAAACGATTATGGACGTTACAAAAAGAAGACTCAATCAATTGTACGCCCATCGCTGCGAGGTGAGGCATGAAGTGAATGGTGAAAACAAAGAGTTTATCGTGGTGCGGATACCCTTCCGTAACAGTTTGTACGACAAAAAAATATCCATCGTGGAGCAGAAACGTTGAATGTGCGTGCGGTCATAGTCGACGATGAGCCTCATGCCAGAGAAGGCATAAGAATCCGCCTTGAAAAATATAGAGACATCAAGGTCGTGGGAGAATGTGCCTCCGGTTCAGAAGCCGTCGAAGTAATAAATGAATTGGAACCGGATCTTCTGTTCCTTGACATACAGATGCCCGGAATAAACGGGTTCGAAGTTCTGCAGAGGATAAAGGTCGATACATTACCGGTAATCGTTTTCATCACCGCCTACGACAAGTACGCAGTGAAAGCTTTCGAGTACCATGCGCTCGATTATCTTTTGAAACCGATCAACGAGGAGCATTTCGATGAGATGATCCGAATTGCCGTCTCACAGATCAGCCGCCGCAATTTTGAATCATATGCCGATAAACTGGAATTGCTTGTAAAAGATTATCTGAAACTTGCAAAGGGAGAATACGTTGTGCCGCAGGTTCGGTCAGGCGATTCTGCTAAAGAGTTTCTTAGCTGTCTGACGATCAAATCTAAGGGGCAAATTTCATTGGTACCGGTTCAGGAAATCGACTGGATAGAGTCGGCTGGTGATTATGTATACATTCATTCGAATGGACGTAAACAAATCGCACGCGAGACGCTTGTCTCGCTTGAGCGGAGAATGGATCCGCGAAAATTCGTGAGAATACATCGTTCAGCAATTGTAAATCTTGAGAAGATCAAAACCCTCAAACCGAATGAGCATGGTGATTATGAAATCTGTCTTCAGAACGGAGATCGCCTGAAGTTGAGCCGATCTTATCGAGGACATTTTCAAAAAGTGATCGGCAGTTCAATCTAAGTAACCGTTAACTTGTAACTCCGTTTCGTCCCTCCCCTTCTCCTTTTCGCCGAAGCATTATCCAACTAATCCCATTTTTGTTTAATAAGAGGCGCGCAAAAGCGAACTTGTCGCCGAGCTTCAAGGATGAGCGTTGGCCCTGTTCTTGGTGAACAAAGAGATCCGCTTTGGGAGTAGCCTTAGAGGCCACGAAAGCATCATGACGATCGGGGGGCCGCAAGAAAGTTATCGATTCTAAAAACGTAGGGAGAAAAGATGAAACGAAAGATACTCTTTCAGAGTTTGGCGATTGCATCACTAATAGTGTTGATGGTGTTCGATGGTAAACTGGTTGCCCAGTCGGCGGGCGATTTTAGGTCGCACCAGACAGGTAATTGGAGCAACGACACCACGTGGGAACAGTATAATGGTACAACATGGGTCACGCCGGCTCCAAGTACGCCGACAGGAACCGAGAACATCACGATCCAATCAGGCCACACGGTTACGATCGATGTGACCCTTTCAATCACTGGCTACTTGAAAAATCAGGGGACCATTTCCGGTGCAACTGCATCAAACTTAGCGTTTGGGTCGGGCGGAACCTACGAACATGCAGAGATCGGAGGCAGCCTTCCTACCGCTACGTGGGGAACAGGATCGACCTGTCTTGTAACGGGTTCCACATCTGCACAACCCGGTAATACCGTTCAAAATTTATATAACTTCACATGGAATTGTCCAAGTCAGAGTGCAAACGTGAATTTAGGATGGGACAACGTCGTAATCGGTGGAAACGTAACTGTCACTTCATGCAATGGCATAAGTTATCAGTTAAGGTTAACGAGTGCTGCAACTACCAGAACAATTAGGATATTAGGAAATGTCATAGTTAATGGTGGCTATCTCACTGTAAGCGGCTCAAGCAGCAGTGCGCAATACAACACTACTGTGATGGGCAACATTGATATTCGAAGCGGGAAATTCAGCCTTTGCACCGTAGGCACGTCATACACTGCAAACGGCACATGGTGGCTTTGTGGTGACAGTCTCGTAGTTTCCAGTGGAGCCAATTTTGGCGCTCCGTCGAATCCCATTATTGGCACGCGATTAATATTCGCGAAGAAAAATGGCACACAATATTATTTGAACAATGGCGGTACGAACGGAAACTTGAACTATGGCATTGACAGCAACGCCACGGTACAACTGAATTCGCCGCTGACAGTGGGAAATAGTACGACAGGTTTCCTGGTCATGACCAGCGGGAAATTTGTCACTACTTCTACGAACTTGATGACTTTGGCCGTCGGCGCAAGTGTGACAACTGGCAGCGGTTATGTCAGCGGACCACTAGCTACGATAGTTAATATCTCGTCTTCAAAAGCACTCACTTTGCCAGTGGGAAAAGATTCAGTTTATCGTCCTGTGATCCTGACTCTTACTCAAGATGCGGCCACCTCGACAACGTATACCACAGAACTCATCAACTCCACGCCTGCATCAAACACGTTGCCATCCACCCTCGATGCTGTTTCTACAGCAAGATATTTTCACATAGTGAAAGGCACAGGCGCCAATGTATCGAGCGCAACAATCCAGTTGAATTATGATACCAACGATGGAGTTGATGTAAGCAACAAAGATTATATAAGAATTGCGAAGGATGATGGTGCAGGCAATTGGATAAACCTTGGTGGAAGCGGGACGGCGAATAATACCGGCAGCATACTCTCTAATACGTTCGGCACATCAACTTCTCTTGGAACCCTAACGACAAATGATTTTGTCATCGCCCATGTAAATCCTGCTTCTGTTCCTGTCCCTCCCACGTTGACGACAGACTCTCTCATCAATATATCTACCACCTTTGCGACAAGCGGCGGTGTTATTTCTAATGATGGTAACGCCGCGATCACGGCAAAAGGAGTTTGCTGGAACACGACCGGAACTCCAACGACATCTGACAATTTTACGAACGATGGAACGACCTCAACTCCTTATACGAGCTCGATAACGGGTCTCAGCGCCGGTACCACGTATTACGTTCGAGCTTATGCGACAAACAGCGCCGGCACCGGTTACGGTAATCAGGACACTCTTGTTACGTTGGCAGTTCTCTCTGCACCCACTGTAACTACCAGTGCGGTGACTAATATCGTGAACACCACTGCAACAGGGAACGGAAATGTTACTGCGTGGGGCGGTTCTACTGTGACTGATCGAGGAGTTTGCTGGAGCACGTCCCACAATCCTACTTTGGCGAATGATTACAACAGTGGTGGTACAGGGACAGGCGCATTCACCGCTCCTATCGGCGGACTCACGCTCGGCACGACATACTACGTACGCGCTTACGCCACCAATAGTACCGGAACAGCTTATGGCAATGAGGTATCATTTGCTACCCCGGCACCTCAACCCGACGTTTATAAGATTGTGGCGAAAGATGGAAGTGGAGACTACACAACTATAACAGATGCGTTCAACGCTGTTACCAGCAATTATACCGGACACTGGTTCATCGGTGTCAAGAACGGAACGTATTATGAAAAGCCCTTGCTTGCCTCGGGAAAAATAAACGTCGTTTTGATCGGTCAGAATAGAGACAGTACGATCATAACTTATGACGATTACGCCGGAGACAATCGGACGACAAATGGTGTCACGAGCAGCGGCACAAGCACTTCTTATACATGCGCCATCGATGCTAATGATTTTCAGGCGCAGAATATTACCTTTCAAAATACCTCGAATGCCTATGCTCCAGGCTCTACGTCAGCTCAGGCAGTTGCGCTCCGAACGCACGGTGATCGACAGGCGTATTACAATTGCAAAATGACTGGTTACCAAGATACGTATTACACATGGGGTGGATCCGGCCCAGGACGTATTTACAACAAAAATTGCTACATCGAGGGAGCGGTAGATTTCATTTTTGGAGAAGATGTTGCCTTGTTCGATAGTTGCACGATTTATTGCAATCGCGCGGGAGGCACATTGACTGCTGCGGCAACCTATTCCGGCTATTCGTACGGCTATGTGTTTTCGAACTGCACCATTGCGTCCATTGCTGCCGGAGATACTGGATGTGACAACAAACCAATGACTTCTTTCTACCTGGGGAGACCCTGGCAGAATTCACCTGAAACGGTTTTCATCAATTGCTATGAGCCGGGAACTGTTAACTCGGCCGGTTGGACGACGATGGGTCCTGCACCATCTCTGTATTCCGAGCATGGATGCTACGGACCCGGTTCAGCTTTAAGCAGGGCCGTGATATGGACTGCTACGAGCCAGCCGTCAGCGATAACCGATTCACAGGCGGCGTTATACACTGTTGCGAACATATTTTCCAAGAGCAATGCGGGCTCGGGCTTTTCGTATGCGGCAAACTGGACCCCGTCGATGATTGTCGCTAACTCTGCTGATTTGCCGCTTCCTGTCGAAATGGTGTCATTCACTGCCAGCTACGCTGAAAATGGAGTTACACTGAATTGGTCGATGTCTTCTGAACTGAACAACTCCGGCTGGGATGTTGAAAGAGCAGTAGTGAAAAGCGGCGCCCAACCTGAGTGGCAGAAAATTGGCCATGTTAACGGGACGACGAACAGCACAGAGTTGACGAAATACAGCTTCGTAGATAGAAAAGCGTTGAGCGGCATTTTCAATTACAGGTTGAAACAAATGGACATCAACGGGAACTATAAATATAGCAACCCGATACAGGTAAAAATAAATATACCGACGAAGATAGGCCTGTGGAATTATCCGAATCCGTTTAATCCGACCGCGACCTTGCGATATGCAGTGCCGAAGGAAGGCAAGGTAACTTTGAAAGTCTACAACGCGGTCGGGCAATTGGTCGCAACTCTCGTGGATGAAAACAAAGATCCCGGGATGTATGAGATCCCGTTTGAAGGATCCGCATTTTCGAGCGGCGTGTACTTTGCCCGATTGAACGTAAACGATCAAGTGATGATCACTAAAATGTTGATGATCAAATAGGACATCGACCGCTGCTTGAGTCGAGTTAGGTTAACTTCAAACCCCGACCGTTTCTCCTCGGTCGGGGTTTTCTTTTGATTCTCTGAAAGATCCTGCGGACAAATCTTGAAAGAGACTCGTCATAGGTTTATATTTTACAGAGGTTTACAATGGTTCTATCCGATCCCGCGAATACGATTTTTGATCCGCAGGATACCGCTGGCAATATTTCTGATCAGTTGACCGAAGAAAAGCCTCTCACGATTGAAGATGAAGAGATCACGTCGGGCGAACAAAACCCGGCGAGAGTCATTCTGTTCAATGATGCATGGCACACATTTGAGGAAGTCATAGGACAGATCATAAAGGCAACCGGATGTGATACGAAAAGAGCTGAACAGATCACTATGGAAGTTCATACGAAAGGAAAAGCGGTAGTCTTTGAAGGCGAAATGACCGAATGTCTTCGTGTCAACTCTGTATTGGAAGAGATTTCTTTGCATACACAAATTGAAGTATGATTGATGAATTCAAATGAAGTAAGAAATAGTTTTGTAACGTTCTTCGAGAATCACGGTCACAGGTTTGTTCCGAGCTCTCCGGTAGTTCCTTACGATGACCCGACACTGCTTTTTACAAATGCCGGCATGAATCAGTTCAAGGATGTGTTCCTTGGAAAAGGGAAGAGAGACTACACCCGGGCCGTCGATTACCAGAAATGCATCCGCGTGAGCGGGAAGCATAACGACCTTGAAGAAGTCGGCCATGATACGTACCATCATACTTTTTTTGAAATGCTAGGCAACTGGTCCTTTGGAGACTATTATAAGAAAGAAGCGATCGCGTGGGGGTGGGAGCTGCTGACCGGAGAATGGAATCTGCCGAAAGAGAAATTGTATGCGACAATTTTTGAAAATGACGACGAAGCATTTGAGATTTGGAAAAAAGTAACGGACATCGGCCATTCGAGAATTTCCAGATTCGGCGCAAAAGACAATTTCTGGGAAATGGGGGAAACCGGTCCTTGTGGTCCGTGTTCGGAGATCCACATAGATTTGGGCGATGGGATTTGCACAAAGAGCCACAAGCATGGCGTGAATGTCAGCGGCTGCGCTCGATTTATAGAGATATGGAATCTCGTTTTTATTCAATATAACCGGAATGAGTCCGGCAGCCTTGAGCCGCTTCCGGCAAAACACGTCGACACGGGAATGGGATTTGAAAGAGTTGTCTCGGTCCTGCAGGGGAAAAAATCGAATTACGATACGGATGTGTTCACTCCGATAATTTCCGGGATTCAGGAACTGACGGGGAAAAAATATGAAGGCGAGCGGAATCAAATAGCGATGCGCGTGATTGCAGATCACGTCCGTGCGCTGACTTTTGCAATCGCCGATAATGCAAACCCATCGAACGAAGGGCGAGGCTATGTCTTGCGGCGGATATTGCGTCGAGCCTCTCGTTACGCTCGCAATCTGGATGCTCACGATCCGTTCATTTACAACCTAGTCGACGTTCTTGTAAAAAATATGGGCACAGCATATCCGGAGATTTCTTCATCGCGCGAGAGGATCAAGGAAGTGATAAAGTCCGAAGAGGAAAATTTCAACGAGACTCTCGACCGCGGTCTGGAGATATTCGAGGACGTCGCGAAAAGGGCGGAGAAATTGGGAAAGAAAATCATTCCGGGCGAAGATGCCTTCAAGCTTTACGATACTTACGGATTTCCGGCAGATCTCACGAACTTGATCGCGCAGGAACGCGGACTCCAGATCGATATGGCAGGCTTTGATAAGTTGATGGCTCAGCAACAGGATAGGTCGCGTGAGGCGACTAAGAAAACTTTCAATGTCAACCTCGGCGATACGGGACAGCTTGATGATTTATTAAGCAAGACAAAGAGCGAGTTTACCGGTTACGATACCACGGAAAATCCTGCAAAGGTTGTTGGGACCAAGCATATCGGCAATGAAGACTATATCCTTCTGGACAAGACGCCGTTTTACGCGGAGTCTGGCGGACAAGTGGATGACACCGGCATAATCAGCGTAGATGAATCGAAGCTTCCTGTCCTCGATCTAGTGAAGGTCGACGACAAAATTGTCCACATTCTGGAGGGGGGTACGGACAGCGTCCTTCAGATTGGGAAAGATGTCGTTGCACGGATTGATAGCAAGCGTCGCCTGGAAATCATGCGCAATCATAGCGCCACGCATCTGTTCCATGCGGCTTTGAGGAAGACGCTGGGCGCTCACGTCCAGCAGGCGGGTTCACTCGTCGATCCGGAACATATGCGATTCGATTTCACTCATCACAAAAAAGTATCACCGGAAGAAATCCGCGATATCGAAGCTATGGTGAATGAAAAAATCCTGGAGCGGATCGAGTTGACTCATCACAGAAATATTCCATTTGAGCAAGCAAGGAAGATGGGTGCGCTGGCGTTTTTTGGCGATAAATACGGCGACAGAGTGAATGTGGTGCAGTTCGGCGATTTCTCCATGGAGTTCTGCGGGGGAACTCACGTTCGAAACACGAGCGAGATCGGGTTCTTCAAAGTCATGAGTGAATCGAGCATTGCGAGCGGCGTGCGAAGGGTCGAGGCCGTCACCGGCAGCGGAGTCGAAAAGCTGATTGAGAATTTGACTGCACGCGCGGACGAGAAAGAGAAAGAAAAGGAAGAACTTGCTGAGCGCATCAAAAATCTCGAAAAAGAATTGAGCGGTTATCGCGTGCGAACGGCCATGACTACAGCGGATGAGCTTTTCAACCATGCCGATGGAAATGCTGATGTTGGAGGAGTAAGAGTGATTTCCGGCTTGATTGAAGTTGAATCCGATGACGAATTGAAGCAGGTCGCGGATCATCTGAAAAGCAGAGTTGAGAGCGGCGTGATAGTGCTCGGGAGCAAGGTCCAGGATAAGGCATTGTTTGTCGCTTCGGTTTCTTCCGATTTAATTTCAGAAAAGCATCTACATGCCGGGAAAATTGTCAACGAAATTGCGAGGAAAGTCGGAGGCGGAGGCGGAGGAAAACCGAACTTCGCTACCGCGGGCGGAAAGGACCATGAAAAAATAAATGAAGCCATTTCCGGCGCTTCGGAAGTTGTCAGGAAATTCTTAAATTGAACAACAATGGGTTTGATTTTCGAAAAACAGTTTGTTGCAGTCGTATGTTCTATATTTCTAATGATGAAATTATGTTTGGAGGCTAATGAAAACTTTCGAATATCTTCTTGAAGTACGCGAGAAGAAGGGGGCCGGGTTTTTGCTCCTGTTGGACCCTGATAAACTCGCACATGAAAACTTGAGGGACGTTGTTCAACATGCACAGGAATCGGGTGTGGATGCGTTCCTTGTAGGCAGCAGTCTGATGACTCGTGACATTTTCGAAGATGCGCTCAAGCAGATAAAGCGAGATGCCAAAATTCCGGTAGTGATTTTTCCCGGGAGCCTTTTCCAAATATCGAGTCATGCAGATGCAATATTGTTTCTTTCGGTGCTCGCATCTAGAAACATCGACTTGATAGTCGGAAATCATGTTCATGCGGCGCCGCTTATCCGTCAGCATAGATTAGAGACTATCTCGACTGCATACCTTCTTGTCGAATCCGGGAAAATGACATCCGCTCATTTCATGTCGGATAGCTTTCCGATCCCGCGTGAGAAACCGGAGATTGCAGCGGCGTACTCGATGGCCGCCGAGATGTTCGGAATGAAAATGGTTTATCTGGAGGCGGGCAGCGGCGCACTTTCATGCGTCCCTAAGGAGATGGTCCAGATGGTCGCCAAATCCGTTAACATGCCGGTCACGGTAGGCGGAGGAATTAAAAATCCGGAAATAGCGTATGAGCTTGCCAATGCCGGTGCGGCATTTGTCGTGACGGGCAATTTTTTTGAAGATAACGGCAATTCGGACAAGCTGAAAGAATTTGCAAGAGCGGTTCATTTCAAACAGCGGAAGGGAGTAGTCGTCTAGTGGTGGACCGGGTCAAATTTATCAGGGAATCGCTCGAAGAAAGTGCCGAAACGAAAAAAGCCATTTTGAATTCCTGCTTCGAAGATATTTCCAGCGCGGTTACCGTCGTAAGAGACGCCCTGAAGAATGGCAATAAGATTTTGCTGTGCGGCAACGGAGGAAGCGCGGCCGATTCCCAGCATATCGCGACCGAGTTTACGATTCGCCTGAACCATGACATAACTCGAAAAGGGCTCCCTGCAATAGCGCTGACCACGGATACTTCCGCGTTGACCGCCGGCGGGAACGACATCGGTTTTGAAAACACTTTTGCAAGACTTGTCGAGGCGCTTGGAGGAAAAGGAGACGTGCTGATCGCGATCTCCACGAGCGGGAATTCAGAGAACATATTGCGCGCGGTTGCCAGAGCGCACGAAATCGGGATGTATGTGATCGGCTTACTCGGGAAAGGCGGCGGAAAGCTGAAGCCACAGTGTGATCTCCCGATAGTTATTCCATCAGAAAACACTCAGAGGATTCAGGAGGGCCATATAACTGTCGGGCATATCGTGGCCGAGCTTGCTGAATTGGAATTGTACGGGTAGAAACATTTTTGTATTTCGAATTGCAAGTTCAGAATTTAAAGCTCAGGATGATCATTCATGAAACTTAACAAGCAGGAAATTGAATCGCGTTTGACCAGACTCGCGGGCTGGCGATATTCAAACGAGTCGATAATGAAAGACTACAAGCTCAAGGATTTCCCGGAAGCGATGGGTTTTGTCGTTAAGATAGCGCTGGCGGCGGAGAAGATGGAACACCATCCGGATATGACCATAGAGTACAACCGCGTGAAGATAATTCTCACAACGCACAGCGAGGAAGGGGTCACGGAGAAAGACTTCAATCTCGCGGAAAAAATCGAAAAATTTATCGGAGCATAATCAGGAAGCGAAAGTAAGATGGACAGAGAAAAAATGCTTGAACTATTCAGAACCACCGGCGCGCTTCAGCAAGGACACTTCCGATTGAGCAGCGGGCTCCATAGCCTCGAGTATTTTCAGTGTGCTAAGGTCCTGCAGTTTCCTCAATATAACGAACTCTTATGCGGGGACATCGCCCGCTTTTTCCATGATTGGAGAGTCGATATTGTGGTTGCACCTGCGATCGGGGGCATCATGGTCGGCCAGGAAGTTGCGCGCCAGATGCGAGTGCGTGGAATTTTTGCCGAGCGGGAAGATGGCAAGATGACACTCCGGCGAGGTTTCGAAGTAAAACAAGGAGAACGAATACTTGTTTGCGAGGATGTCGTGACCACGGGCGGGAGTGTTTTCGAAGTCATTGATCTTGTAAAGTCTACCGGAGGTGCAATCGTCGGCGTCGCCTCGATTGTCGATAGAAGCAACTCACCGATCAATTTTGGCGTTCAGTTCGTGTCCCTCTTGAAAATGGCTGTCCCGGTGTACAAGCCCGAGATTTGCCCTTTGTGTGAGGAGAAAGTTCCCGTTGTAAAACCGGGAAGCAGAAAAACTGCCGAATCCGATAACGCGTGATCAAAGCAGACTGATGGCTTTTAAAGTTCTTAGTCATAAGGTGGTACACCAGGGGCGGGTCTTTAACACAATTGTTGACGAGATAGAATACGATTCGGGCAATAAATCGGTCCGCGAGGTCGCCGAGCATTCTGGAGGTGCGGTCGTTCTGCCGCTGCTTGATGACGGCAGAATTATATTTGTTTACCAGTTTCGTTATCCTCTGAACCGATATATCTATGAACTCCCCGCCGGTAAACTTGAACCGAATGAGGCACCTGAAATTTGTGCCAGACGCGAGCTTGAGGAAGAAACAGGGTACACCGCAAAGAAGATTGAGAAACTCACGTCGATTTACACATCGCCCGGTTTTTGCAGTGAGGAGTTGCATATTTTCCTTGCGCGCGAGCTTAAAAATGGTAGTCAGAAACTTGAGGAAGGAGAGTTAGGACTAACGCTGAAATACATACCGACAAAAGAGGCGTTGCATATGGTGAAAGCGGGCGAGATCATGGACGCAAAAACTATCGCCGGATTATTTTTCCTCGAGAAGTTTATCGGCATTTGATGTTAACGCCGTACGAGATAATCCGCAAAAAGCGAGACGGGGGAGCTTTAACTAAGGAAGAGATAGAATTTTTTGTAAGACAATACACGTCAGGCAAAATTCCGGAATATCAAGTCTCCTCTCTGCTCATGGCAGTCTTCTTCAAGGGAATGAGCGATGAGGAGATTTTGCATCTGACGCGTACCATGATGAACACGGGAGTTGTTGTGGATTTGTCGGACGTGCCGGGGTGCAAAGCCGACAAGCATTCAACCGGCGGCGTCGGAGACAAGATTTCACTCTTGCTCGCACCGATTGCCGCAGCGTGCGGAGTTAAGGTGCCTATGGTTTCCGGGAGGGGATTGGGTCACACCGGAGGAACGATAGACAAGCTGGAGTCCATTCCGGGTTTTCGAACGAACTTGTCAGTAGCGGTCTATAAGAGAATTCTGAAAAAGGCCGGCTTGGTAATGAGCGCGCAGTCGGATTCTCTCGTCCCGGCGGATCGCAAGCTGTATGCACTTCGCGACGTTACGGCGACCGTCGAATCCATTCCACTTATTGTCTCAAGCATAATGAGCAAGAAGCTCGCCGAGGGTATCGACGCGCTCGTGCTTGATATTAAAGTGGGGAGCGGCGCTTTTATGAGGAATCTCGACGACGCGCGCGAGCTTGCCAGGAAGATGGTACACGTCGGACAATTATTCGGGAAGAAAGTCACGGCGTATTTGACGAATATGAATCAGCCGATCGGCAGGGAAGTCGGCAACTGGAACGAAGTCGTCGAGGCAATAAAAATCCTGCGCGGGGAACTGGCTGTTGATGATGTCTTTGCATTAACGAAAACGCTTACCTCTGAAATGGTGTGTCTGTGCACGGGCGAGAGTCTTTTGGAAACTGAAAAAAAAGTTGTGAAAGCCGCCGGATCCGGAGCGGGATATGAGAAGTTTTGCGAGATGGTACACGGTCAAGGCGGTGACATGAGATTTGTAGAGAGACCCGATAAATACAAAAAGCCAAAGTTTGTCGGCGAGGTAAAGTCGTCGGAGAGCGGTTACGTCTCCTCAATTGACGCCTTCAAATTGGGAATGGCTGCAGTAAAAATCGGTGCAGGCAGAATGAATGCCGGCGATAAAGTGGATCCCGTTGTCGGAGTCTCCGTCTTAAAGAAAATCGGCGACAGGGTTTCATATGGGGACGTCATTACAGTTGTTTACGCAAATGATAGTGCGCGGATGAAACCGGCGGTTCGGGAAATACATTCAGCTTACGGATTCTCCGAAAGCAAACCACAAGAACTTGATCTGATCATAGAGAGAATCGGATGAAGAAAACAATCATCTCCTGGAATCTTCATTTCTTGATCGACGAGAGAATTGCATATTTCACATACAACAAGATTTGGAGTTTTGAAGAGGAAATTATTTTTGGAGATAACCATGAAACATGCCGTCCACGAGCATTTGCCTTATAGGCTGGAAGCGTAAGGAGATTCCATTTGTAGTGAAATGAGGTTTTATCTACTTTTACTGATAAATCGTTTTGTCGTGTGTTCAGCTCTCATTTTATCTTTCCAGCAGCTGCATCCTTTGTTGGCACAGTCGAGTGTTTCTTCATTTGACCTTGAGTCCATGATAAACTCCACGATTGAGAACACTTACAATTACGAATTCAGAAACGCGATAGAAACTACTAACAGAATGATTGAGTCCTACCCCGCAAGACCGGAAGGGTATCTCTACAAATGTGGTGTGTTTTGGAAAATGTCGGAAGAAGGGTGCATCGACTCGACGGATAGTATGAGGTTTGAGATCAGGATCCTCATCGACAAAGCCTGCCAGTTATCAGCTGCAGAAATCGAGAAGAACCCGGATGATGTAAATGCTCTCTTTTGCTATGCCGGCGCGCTCGTCTATCGTGCCAGGGCCGAGGCGGTCAGCCACAATTGGTACGCAGTTATGTCGGACGGAATTAAGACAAGAAAACTATTGGAGAAGGTGGTCGCCGTCGATTCGAACTTTTGCGATGCATATTCAGGTTTGGGTGCGTTCAACTATTATGCTGCCCGGATTCCATGGTATTTAAAACCTATTGCATTCGTGCTCGGGGTGAGTGGAGATGAGAAGGAAGGAGTTGTGCAATTGAAGAAAGCGGCTCAATTGGGGAAGTATGCAAAGGTTGAAGCGGCCGTTTTTCTCTCGTCGGTGGTTTATGTGAACCAGGGCGACTACTCAGACGCTGCGGAGATAATGCGTGATCTTCATGGACAATTTCCCAGAAGCCTCTTTTTCTTGAGAAGTCTGTGCCGCGATTACTATGAGATGGGGAATTATTCTGAGACAGTTTACTACGCCGATATTGCTCTGTCGCCCGACACCTGCTCATGTCATCGAGGTGACATCGGTTACATACGTTTCTACAGGGGAGAGTCATACGAGAAGTTGAACGAGAGAAGCAAGGCTATCGCCGACTATGAGATAGTTGCTGTGCAGAATGGAAATGAATACTCCGGCAGGGAAGCGAAAGCGGCATTAGAAAAGCTTACCGACAAATAAACAATCTGCGGTCGATCGGCGCCGATCTGAACCAATGGACATAGAATATTGGTCACCCTCGCACCTGGAATTCCTCCCTGATTTTTTTGTTATATAATTCATGAAGCTAAAGATCGGTGACAAAGCACCGGATTTTGAGTTGCCGTCGACCGGGGGCAAGCTCTTTCGACTTGGCAACAGTCTCAGTGCTAACAAACTCGTTTTATATTTTTACCCGAAAGATTTTACGATGGGCTGTACTCGCGAGGCGTGTGGGTTCCGCGACGAATTTTCCGAGTTGGCGAATTCCGGAATGAACGTGATCGGCGTAAGCACCGATTCGATCGAGAGTCATGAGAAGTTCAAAAGAGAGCATAAGCTTCCATTCAATTTGCTGTCGGATATCAACGGCGAAGTTGCGCGTCTCTACGGGGTTTATAACAGTCTCTTCAAAATTGCCAATCGCGTTACTTTTATTATCGGCAGCGACGGGAAAATTGCGAGCATAACGAAGAACCTGTTTGCTCCAAAGGCACATATAAGAGCGGCGAAAAATGAGGAATGAGAAAGATGTTGTTTCCGCATTCGACGAAATTATCGAAGGGAAATTTGTATCTCGACGAGTCGTGGACTTGCGCGGCGACGATCTGAATCATGAGGGGGAAGACTTTGTCCGACCATTCATTCGGCGCCTGAAGTTACACGGGTTCGTAGAGAAGCCCATCAACGAGATCGAATTGCAATTTGAAGAAAGGGTACCGGCGTTTGTAATAAGAAATTGTAACGCATACTTCGGGTGGGTTTTTATCGAACGATTTACGCAAAAGAAATCGAGGAAGATGTTCGGCAGCGTGGTACGAAACAAGAAAGGCGATTGGTTGATTCAAGTCTCGCACAACAGCACTGAACCGGTTTATGCCAATTTGAAATTCAAAACGGAAATGGAAAGCGAAAGGCTGTTTGTGATGGAGTAGTGCCTTTTAGATCTAGATTTGTGACGGTTCTTGGGAATCTAGCTGCCGACCTTAAAATTTTTTTTCAGTACTTCGATCATCTCCTCATGTATCAATCCGTTTGAAAGTAGAATATTCTTTTGATAGATACTGTACTTCCCACCGGTGAAATCGGTGACTTTTCCACCGGCTTCTGCCGTTATCAGGACAGCTGCAGCAGTGTCCCACGGATGCAGATTCACTTCCCAGAATCCGTCCATCCTCCCGGCCGCGACATAACAAATATCGAGCGCTGCCGAACCCAGGCGTCTGATCGCCTGTGCCTTCAGCAAAAATTCATTGAAGTGCTGAATGCAATTGAACGGATTGTTCTTAATATCGTAAGGAAACCCCGTTGCAAGAAGCGAGCGTTCCAGCGATTCGGTCGAAGTCACTTTCAATTTTTCCCCGTTCATAAACGCCCCGGATCCTTTTTCGGCGGAAAACAGCTCGTCGAAGTTTGGATCGTACACCGCGCCTGCAATGACTTCACCCTTATATTCCACTCCGATTGAGACGCAATAGACCGGATACGAGTGCGTGTAGTTCGTCGTACCATCAAGCGGGTCAATGATCCATCTGTATTCTGAAGTCGGGAGGGTCGCCCCGCTTTCTTCAGCGAGTATTCCATGATCCGGGAATTTTTTTACGATAAAATTTTTTATAAGCGTTTCGGAACCTTTGTCGATATTTGTGACCAGGTTCGTGAATGATCCTTTCTGATTTATCTCGGATATTTTGCCTTCATTGTCCTTCAAGAACTTGCCCGCTTTCTTCGCTATTTCAACGATCTTATCTAACATCCTATTCCTTTTTCCTACAATTTAACGAGTATCTGATAGAATTTTTAGAATGAATTCTCATAAGATTAATATTTTGAGAGGAGTTTCCGATACAAAGATTAGAATAAAAGGTTATATTATTAAGCAGGTTTTTGAAAAATAGGAGACCTTTTAGTGCCATGACCACTGTCCTTATAGTTGAAGACCAGGAAGAAATTGCTGCTCTTTTGAAATTTAAGCTGAAGAATTCTGGATATGAAGTCGTTCACGCAGAGAACGGCAAGCTCGGACTTGAAGCTGCCCGCAACAATCGGCCGGATTTAATACTCCTCGACGTAATGATGCCCGTGATGAACGGCTTGGATGCTTTGAAAGCCTTGAAAAGCGACGACAATTTGAAATCTGTACCTGTGATAATGTTGTCGGCCCAAGCCAGTGAGCCGGCAGTTGTCGAAGGGTTCAAACTTGGTGCAGATGATTACATCACCAAACCGTTTCGAGCGAACGAGTTCATTGCGCGGGTTGAAGCAGTGCTGTCGAGATATAAAAAGGATGGTTGACTTCGTGGGGGTATTTAACTTCCACAGAATTGCTCTGCCGGGAGTTTGATTCTTTTCCGTACAGAAAATATATTCTTAATGTGACTGAAGGAGAACAGAAGATCCCTGCGAGGGAAGCGGCGTTGTCCCTTCTTATGGAGTACACCAAGACGGAAAGTCTAAGAAAGCATGCGTTTGCGGTGGAGGCCGTGATGCGTGCTTACGCAAACAACTTTCACGAGAACGAAGATGAGTGGGGCATCACCGGGCTTCTTCATGATTTTGATTACGAGATGTATCCGACGATGGAACAACATCCTTATGTCGGCAATAAAATATTGGCGGAGAGGGGTTATCCTGAAAGCATCCGTGATGCCATCATGGCACACGCTCCTTATACGAAGGTGAAAAGAATAAGCAAGATGGCGAAATGTTTGTTTGCGTGCGACGAATTGACTGGTTTTGTAATCGCCGTCGCATTGGTCCGACCGACGAAGCTAGGGGGGCTTGAGCCGAGCTCTGTGAAGAAAAAGCTTAAAGACAAGGCTTTTGCAAGAAGCGTAAACCGTGAGGATATAAAAAACGGGATTTTGGAATTTGGAATTCCGGAAGATGAACATATTTCCTTTGTGATAAGAGTGCTTCAGGAAAACTCCTCGGTTCTGGGATTGAATTGATGCCAAAGATCGCAGCAATAGTGAACGATTTGAATTTCATGACCAAGATTCGGAATGCAGCCGAGATTGTCGGTCTGACAGTCGGGTTCGTGGGCAATAGGGATCAGTTGGATCATTATCTGAAAGGTTGCGATCTGGTTATTATTGACCTTGAAAACGATTTTATCGATCCGGTCGATTTGATCGAACGAATAAGATCAAATGAAGCGAGGGCCTCAATTAAGTTGATCGGATACGTTTCTCACGTAAACACCCCGCTGAAGTCGCAGGCGATCGCGGCAGGATGTAACGAAGTCTTGTCTAGATTTGAATTCAATTCGAACCTCAGAGAAATCTTGCAAGCGGCATGTTATTAACACGATCATGGACGAATTGTGTCGCTGTTCCATGATCTTCTGAATTTGTTCGATGAGTTCAGTCGTAATTAACTCGCACTAAATTGCCCCACAAAAGAGATTGAATTGAGAATCATTTTCATGGGGACGCCGGGTTTTGCAGTCCCATCGTTGAAAGCAATCTTTGGGGCCGGATACGAAGTTGCTGCGGTCGTCACCAACCAGGATGAACCGCAGGGCAGAGGATTGAAAGTTTTGCCGTCTGCGGTTAAGAGTGCAGCGGTTGAACTTGGACTGAAGGTGATCCAGGTTGCCTCATTGAAAGAGCCGGAATTTATCGCAAAGCTAAAGGATCTTTCACCGGACGTAGTCGTGGTGGTCGCCTTTGGAATTTTACCCCGTGAAGTTTTTACGATTCCGAAATTAGGCACGTTCAATCTTCATGCTTCGCTGCTTCCAAAGTATCGCGGGGCAGCCCCCATCAACTGGGCGATCATAAACGGTGAGACTGAGACCGGGGTGACGACTTTTTTCCTGGACGACAAGGTTGATACTGGAAAGATAATTCTTCAGAAGAAAATACAAATTGGGGAGGATGAGACCGCAGGAGAATTAGCCAGCCGGCTTTCCATTCTTGGTGCCGAGACAGTTGTCGAAACGATCGCCAGGATCCAAAACGGTAACGTGAAAATTTCGGAGCAGGATAGTGCTCTTTCAACAAAAGCGCCCAAGATTTCCAGGGAGGATTGTTTGATAGACTGGTCGAAACCAGTAGCGGATGTCCACAATTTTATTCGGGGTTTTTCACCGGAACCAGGGGCTTACACATTTCTCAACTCTAAGATGGTAAAGGTATTCAAGACAAGACTGACGCGTGAAGCAAGCAGTCTTCCAGCAGGGACAATCAAGATCGAATCAGGCAGATTTTTGGTTTCATGTTCAAATGAAGTGGTTGAAGTTTTGGAATTGCAGTCAGAGGGGAAGAAGAAGCTTGCTTCTTCGGATTTTCTAAGGGGTGCCCGGATAGAATCTGGTGCCCGCTTTATGCCGGGTAGAAAATAAATCTTACTTCGTTTGCTTTTCTGTCTTCGCCGAAGCTGGTGTTTCAGTTTTTGATTTTGTTGCTGCTTCCGATTTGTGCGATTCGGTCCCGTTGTTTGATTTCGATGGCGATGAATTCGACTTTTTATAATCGGTGAGATAAAATCCCGAACCTTTGAAGATCATGCCTGCGCCCGCACTGATTAGTCGCTGAACCTTTCCTTGGCACTTCGGGCAATTTTTGATCGGCTCGTCGCTCATCGATTGAAATTCTTCAAAGAGGAAACCGCAATTATCACATTTATATTCGTAAGTTGGCATTCTTAAAGCTCCGCTTCCAAAAGATCTTGATTAAAATTTAAAATATTAGACTTGATCATACAATCACCATCATCTTTAACTCAAGAGATTTTTATTTTGTTCCATATATTTTGATGAATTGTATGCGAAATAGATTCTTGGAATGGATCTGATTTAACCTTGTTTGAGGTGGAACTCTGTGTTATATTATATGCGACCGCGGGGTGGAGCAGCTGGTAGCTCGTCGGGCTCATAACCCGAAGGTCGAAGGTTCGAATCCTTCCCCCGCTACAAATCTCAAAAAGTATTCTCGGTTCCGGGAATACTTTTTTTGTTTTAAGGTTGTAAATGTATACAGTTTATGTGTTGTACTCGGAGAAGTTTCATAGGCACTACACCGGTTTCACGTCGGATTTTGAGGGGCGGATGGCTTCGCATAATGTGTTGGGAAAGAAGGGATGGAGCAAGAAGTATCGGCCGTGGAAGGTAATTTTCACGGAGGAATATGAAACCAAGGCGGAAGCGATGAGAAGGGAGAAATGGTTGAAGAGCGGAGCAGGAAGAGATTTTATCAAAACGCTCGCTCACTAGAGATGATTCGGGCTCATATCCGCCTGCGGCGGACGAAGGTTCGAATCCCTCCCCCGCTACAAATCTCAAAAAGTATTCTCGGCTCCGGGAATACTTTTTTTGTTTTAAAGTTGTAAATGTATACAGTTTATGTGTTGTACTCGGAGAAGTTTCGTAGGCACTACACCGGGTTCACGTCGCATTTTGAGGGGCATGAGATCGCGCGATATCCTGAAAAAGAAGGAATGGAGAAACTGGATTCTTTATGTTATGACTCGTTAATACCGATCTTTGGTTCTGAAGCGGTTAGTTCGGCCCATTTGTTTTGAATTACTCCCCAAACTGTTTCAACAGTTATCATCTCCATTGCTTTCCTTTCGTCTTCATCCGAATAGTGGTCGAGAACCAACGGAGATTTGATGTTGACGTGCTGCTTGCCGTAAGCTCCCCAGTCCCCAGGGTCCGACGACCCAAGAAGCGCTACGACAGGCGTTCCGACGGCAACCGCTACGTTCATCGGTCCCGTGCAATTAGAGAAAAACATTCTTGAATTTTTGATGACGGCGGCAAGCGCGCCGACAGTATTTGTTTGTTCGCAGACGATCACATTTTTTCCGAGACCATCCGAGACTCGATGTGCCAGTGATTCCTCGCCTTTTCCCCATGTTACGACCACCCTGGCTTGAAGGTGCTCGACTATTCTCCCTGCAATTTCACGAAACCTTTCCGGCATCCATGCACGGACCGGCCTGCTTGCGCCGGGGTGAATACATATTGTGTTGGATTTCTGGAGGGAATTTTCCGAAAAGAAAACGGCCGAAAATTCCTGGTTTTTTTCGGAAACATAAACAACGGGGGTTTCATCATACGTGTTCAACCCGAGCGCCTTTGCAACATCGAGATTGCGATGTATTTCATGATAACGCCCCGCCGGTGCATTAACGTTTATCGTGTAGAGCCACATCATGTTTCTTGGGCCACACCCGACGCGCTGTCTTGCGCCGCTTAAATACGCCAGTATGGCACAGTGTTCGGACGTCCATCTTAAGTTGACGGCCAGATCAAATTTGTGTCTCCTCAGTTCACGGACAAGTTGTATCTGCTCTCCTATTTGCTCATCAATTCTATTCCCCTTTGTCCTGACAACGATTGACTCATCGTACAAGAAACCATCGGGAAGGATTTCTTTCATCAATTCATTTGACAAAATTGTTATCTTCGCGTCCGGGAAATTATCGCGAAATGCTCTTATTGCCGGGGTAGCCATGACAATGTCACCGAGTGCACCCCACTTAATGATGAGAATTTTTTTTACTTTACTTGTGTCCATATTGTCGATGCCGGCCGTCGGAATTGATCATTGCTCTAAGGTACAAAGCATAAAGAAGAATACAACTTTTATGCTGAAAAGCAAAATGGACTAATGACGAACCGTCTTGTCCATTGGCTAGTGAGTATTGGAACAGGACAAACGATCGCGCGGTGGGAAATTTCGTAAACTATAATGATTCAACCGGGGTACGTAACATTGCGGTAAGTGCGGCAAATCTCGCCTGCGATTCTATTTTCCAAACCTCGCCGATACTTCGATGGGCCCGGCGAATAACCCGCTGACGGGCAATTCCCCGGGCAGTGGTACGTACAAGATCAAGCCCGCCGCTGGGAGGCCAGGATATCTTGATAACTGCCGTTGGATTTTACACGGGGATGAGAGGACATATGATCACAGACACGGTTAAGGTTCTCCTCCCTCTTTTCCCGGCACGAATCGCCATAGAGTCATAGCATGGCGAGAATAGATGTCCTTAAGAGATGTCTCTGCTGGATCGGGAAGGGGATCCCCGCAAAAGGAAAACCTAGAATTCTCGGTCAATCATGACGCGCAATGGAGTTGGGTATCGATACTGCCGGATACACGTTCGGCTGTAGGTTTGATTACATAAAAGCAGACGAGGTTAGAGTTCCCGCGCAAAAAACGATCACGGAGCGCAGACTGCATTTGGGCTGGTGACCGAGGATGCAGAGCGATCGACTTTGCTTTTAAGCATCTTCTTCAGAATTTTAAATAAATTCCGATAAAACCATTAGGGCCGTAAGGCTCGTGGAACCTAATTTGTCTATGAGTGAGTCACTTAAAAGCACAAAAAAACCGGGGAATAAGACGAACCCGAAAGATCTTTTCAGCGAATTTGCCAGAAATGCTCCGGTCTGTTTAGTTGTGGTCAGGGCCCGAGAAAACGGAGAAAAATTTCTTTACTCTATAACTGACATAAACAAAATGGCCGAGGGACTTGTGGGGATGGAGTTCCCACTTTCTCATCCGATTGAGCTTTCTTCCATCCTGACTGAGGGGGACGCAGAAAAGTTTTTGTCGGCGGTGGGTGAAGCGATGAGGACATCCACGACCCTCGATTATGGTGAAATATTCTTGCAGCGTACAACAGCGCCTGGAGGTTGGTATCGCGTAAGGATGGTCCCGCTCCACCCGGGATTTGTCGGGATTGTATTCATCTCCACCACTTACCCAAGAAAAATCGAGACCGCGCTTCGTGAGAGTGAAGAACGCTGGCAACTCGTCGTGTGGGCGTCCGGTGATGGGATTTGGGATTGGAATCTTTCCAATGATACAATGTTTTATTCTGATAGATGGTTTTCGATAACCGGGTACGAAAGAAACGACGTTGCAAACCACCTGAAGAGCTTCGAAACATTCATCCATCCTGACGACTCCATGAAAGTAAAAAACATTTTGAACGGCTACTTGAATAAAGCCATCTCCACCTATTCAGTGGAATACAGGTTCAGGATGAAAAGTGGTACTTATAAGTGGGTGCGGGAAAGTGCGCAGGCTGTTTTTGATGGTCCCGGTAAACCGATAAGGATAGCCGGCTCACTTTCCGACATAGATAACCGAAAGCAGATGGAAGAGACGCTCCGGCGCGAGCGCATACTGCTGAGGACACTTATCGACAATATTCCCGATGCAATCTATGTGAAAGACTCGGAATGCCGAAAGATTGTGGCTAACCTGGCGGATATACACAACATGCATTTGGAATCGGAGGAGCAGGTTCGTGGGAAAAATGATTTCGAGTTGTTCCCTAAAGAGCTCGCGGAGGGATTCTATGCGGACGACATGGCGGTGATCCAAAAAGGGAAATCCGTATTGGACCGGGAAGAGTATGTCATAGACGATGGCGGCGACAAGAAGTGGCTGTGCACCACGAAACTCCCGTTGCGCGATGAGAAGGGCCAAATCATCGGTCTTGTAGGGATCGGCCGCGACATCACAAACAGCAAAATAACGGAGCAGAGGCTGCGTGAGTCCGAAAAACGTTTCAGACTGATTTCCGAGAACGTTGTGGATATTATCACCGTTCTCGATTCCGATTATGTTTGTCTGTACGCCAGTCCGTCTTATCGTCAGGATGGAATAGAGCCTGATGCTTTTGTGGGAAAAGACTTTTTGACCTACGTGCATCCTGAAGATACCGCTACCGTTGCATCCACGTTTAGAGAAGCGGTGGATAGTTATCACTACCAGGAAATATCCTTCAGGTTTCACAGAGAGAACGGAGATTGGAGGATCAAGGAGGCGACGGTCAACGCCCTATTGAGTGATAGAGGAGTCGAGATCCTGATTGTTATGCGCGACATAACGGATCGTGTGGCCAAGGATAATGAGAGGATCTCTCTTCAGGAGGAGTTGAAGAAGAGAAACTCTGAACTCGAAAGTATAATTGAAGAGATGAAGCAGATGCAGAGAGGACTCATCCAATCTGAAAAACTTGCTTCGATCGGCCAGCTGGTCACGGGCATCGCCCATGAGATAAATAACCCGCTGGCTTTTGTCAACAGCAACTTGAACAGGTTCGACGAATATTTTCACGAGTTCGTCGCGATGGAAAGGAAGTGGAGAACTTTTGGTGAAACCGCAGAGGGCAATCCGGCATATCGGGATACGGTGCATGCAATACGAAGAGATGAGGCGGAGTCTGACATAGAATCACTCGTTGAAGATTTTGAGGCATTGATGAGACATACCCGGGATGGCGCCGACAGAATCAGGAAGATCGTGGAACAACTCAGAGGTTTCACCCATCTCTCTGACAGCACCATGGCCGAAGCTGATCTGAACGCTGCACTGGATGATACGTTGTCCATCGTTTGGAATGAGCTAAAGTATAAAGCGACGGTTGAAAAGAAATATGGAAACGTGCCGCTTGTGGCATGCAATATTGGCGAGATGAAGCAAGTGTTCGTCAACCTTCTTGTCAATGCCGCTCAGGCAATCAAAGAAAAAGGAGAGATCACGATAAGAACGGGCGTTAACGGCTCGAACGCCGTTGTCGAAATAGAAGATACCGGAAGCGGCATTTCTCCTGAGCTGATTACCAAGATATTCGACCCGTTTTTCACCACTAAACCTGTGGGGAAAGGAACCGGCCTCGGCTTGTGGGTGTCTGCAACAATAATGGAGAAACATGGAGGTGAAATAAATGTGGAGAGTGAAGTCGGAAAGGGAACAAAAATGATCGTTACATTGCCTATTGAAGGGAAGTTATGAATCAGGAAAACGCAAATGGGATCTGACAACTACGCAAAACCATTTAGCATACTTGTTCTTGACGATGAAGAAGCCATACTTGCTTCAATAAAAAGCCTGTTTCGCAAATTTCCATATAGACTCCGATTCTTCACATCCATGAATGCCGCGCTGCAACAGCTGAAAGTCGAAGAGGCGGATATCGTTATCTCGGACTTGCGAATGAATGACCGCTACGGGCTGGAGTTCATGAAAGAGGCAGCGAAGATATCACCATCCGCGAGGCGGATTCTGATGAGCGGATATGAGGATAAATCGATTGTGCTGTTGGCACTGTCAAACGGGTTGATAAACCACTTCGTATATAAGCCGTGGGAAGACTCCGAATTCACCCAGCTGATCTCAAAGTGTGTGGAGTCGAAGGCGCGTTCGTCCCTATGGGATCACAAAGGCATTTTGCATGAGTTCGGAGATGTTCCATCGCCGCCCCGGTTTCAGGAGAGATTGAACCAGATGCTCGGCAGCATGAATGCTCCACTATCTAAGATTGTCGAGGAAATAGAAATCAATCCTGCGCTCGTGGCGAAACTCCTTCGCATTGCAAACTCAGTCCATCTTGGAATTCGAAAAAGAGTTACGAGCATAAGGGATGCCGTTCTCTTCATTGGGTTGGAATACGTAGCTTCGGTAGTTACCGCGCTCGAAGCATTCCATTCGTATTCGTCGAGAGTCGCCGAAAGATATGCCGGCCTGGTGGAGGAGATGAGCATAGCTGCAGTTCGTCGTGCCATGATAGCGAAGGAAATTGCTTTAAGGTCACAGGAGATTGAAAACAAATACGCAGCTTATGTTTCTTCGCTTCTGCAGGATATAGGACTCTTTGCGAGGATATGTTTGAAACCTGAAATGTACGACGTATTTTTGAAAACAATCGATCTACTCAACATGACTGCAGGAGAAGCAGAGAGCAAGGTTTTCGCAGATGTTACCCATGAGCGAGTAGGCGCGGCGATCCTTGATAATTGGAATTTCCCGTCGGAAATTGTCGACACGGTGAGAGCACATCATTCACAGACCGCGGAAACTGCCTATGTAAGAATCATTCAGCTCGCGATGCTTTTAGATGGAACCACCGAGGGCTATTCGTACGATGAATCACTGGTCGAGATAGTGCCGGAGTGGCGGCATAAACTAGGTCTAAGGGAAAATAATGCGATTATGAATACAGGAGAATAGAAATGGCGGAGTTTGTAGAAAACCGGAAGGTCCTTTATGTGGAGGACGAGGAGAATCTTTCGTTCGCATTTAAATCACTGATGCGCAACCAGAAAGTTGAGGTTTATATCCTTAATGACTCTACGGTAATTGAAGAGTTTCTTAAGGCGAATGGTCCCTTCGCCGTTGTTCTCTCCGATCAAAGAATGCCTGGCAAGGACGGTGTTGCGGTCTTGCGCGAAGTCGTGAGAACCTCTCCCGACACTATGCGGGTGCTGGTGACCGGCTACGCAGACATGGAAGCCATAAAGGGTGCCGTCAACGTAGGCGGGATTATTCAATATATTTCAAAGCCATGGGACGATAGTCAGGTCCGTTTGATCGTTGCCGATCTCGTATCGCGTTACAACATTGCCATGGAACGCCGGTTTCTCCTCAATGAGTTGAAACTAAAGAATGAGACACTACAACTCCTGCTTGATGGCACAGTTGCAGGAGTCGTCAAGCTTCTGAGTGACGTCAGCGGTTCGATAGGTGATGAGGCGGCTGCCCAGAACGTACGCGTGAATAGACTCGGCCAGGCTATTCTCAAGATGATGGCCGATCTCAACGGGAAAGAGAAATGGGAAGTGAGCCGTGCTCTTGAGTTGTTTAATCTCGGATTAGTACTTCTTCCTCCCGTTGTACGGCTGAGAATAAACAAAGAAGGTATCGGAGTCCTCAACCAGATTCCTGCAGCGAAGAACCATCATCTCATGGCGGCCGAGTTGCTGAAATCAATCCCGCAGTTTGAGAGCGTTGCAAACATAATTTTATTGATGAGAAAGCAGTTTGATGGTGCGGGTGAACCAAACGAAAACAAAATAAAAGGAAAGGATCTTCCTCTTGGTTCACGCATTTTAAAGATACTGCTTGATCTCGACGCGCTGAGCGCGGGCGAATCTAAAGGGGTTGAAATTCTTGGAGAAATGAAAAAGAAAAGCAACGTATATGACGGGGAACTGATAAACCGTTTGCTTGGGTTTGAGCCTGCTCATCCCAGGAAGAGACGCGACATCAGAATGCCTGTGCAATCGTTAAATGTCGGAATGGTTTTACTCGAGGATATTGTGACCCGGAACGGCCAGCATCTATTGTGGAAGAATTCTACCCTGACTGAGACCACGTGCAAACTTCTAAGTCAATGGGATAACATGGACCCGATCGCGTCCCCTGTTTACGTGTTGCTTGACGAAGAGGTGAAACAGTGAAGTCGGATAGCGGTGGCGTTGTCAATAGTTCGGCAAGTACTTATCCAATTCCCAGGGGGTTACTTCTAATCGATAGTCTTCCCACTCAAGACGTTTCGCACTGATAAACCGCTCGAATGTGTGAGCGCCGAGCGCATCTCGAACCACAGCGTCTTTCTCCATCTCGACGATAGCTTCTTCCAGTGAACCTGGAAGAACATCCAGTTTCGATCCGCGCTTCGTGTTTGCTATGAGATAAACATCCTCTTCGGTAGCTTCCGGTATCGGGAGTTCGCGCCTTATTCCATCCAACCCTGCCGCCAGCATCACTGCAAACGCTAAATATGGATTGCAGCTTGGATCGGGGCAGCGAAGTTCGAGTCTCGTCGATTCGTGAGTGTGAGCTCGCGGGATGCGGATGAGAGCCGAACGATTTATGCGACCCCAGCTGATATAAACCGGAGCTTCGTATCCTGCAACCAGTCTCTTGTACGAGTTTGTCAGGGGAGCGAGCACCGCGCACATGCCACGCGCATGGGCTAGCTGACCGGCAATGAAATGTTTAGCAATCTTGGAAAGTCCGTGCGGATCACCCGGATCCGAAAATGCATTTGTCCCATTTGCTTTGTAGGTAAGACTCTGATGAACATGCATTCCACTCCCGCTTATTCCGCGTATCGGCTTGGGCATGAAAGTCGCGTAAAGCCCTTTTTGCCCGACGATGACTTTCACTACCACACGGAATGTGACCGCGTTATCGGCAGTCTTAAGTGCGTTTGAATACCGAAAATCTATTTCATGCTGACCGGTTGCGACTTCGTGGTGCATCGCCTCAGTCTCGATTCCGAATGCTTCAAGAGCCTCCGTGACCTGTCTCCACATGCTCGTCGCAATCATATCGATGGGCTGATCAAAGTAGCTCGCACTGTCTTGCGGTCGTGGCGGGATGATTCCTTCGTCTGCAGAGGGTTTAAGAACAAAAAATTCCAGTTCTGGTCCGGTATTATATATGAACCCCATCTTCTCCGCCTCTGCAAGAACGTGTTTTAAAACAGCCCGAGGATCTCCGAGAAAAGGCTGGCTGTCGGGAGTATAAACGTCGCAAATCAATCGAGCAGTGGTCTCATCCCCGCTCAGCCACGGCAATACTGCAAACGTGGACGTATCAGGAATCAAATACATGTCACTCTCGGCGATGCGGGCGAAACCTTCGATCGAAGAACCATCAAACCATATTCCGTGGTTAAGCGTTGCTTCGAGTTCCCGGGTCGGAATGGTCACGTTTTTTACGGCGCCGCCGACATCGGTAAATTGCAGGTCGATGAAATTGACTCCCCGCTCTTTTACAAGCTGGAGGAGTTGCTCCGGTGTGAAGTTTTTTGGGACTTTGGTCATTTATGAAGTGCCTGAAGGATGAATGCTAATACGATAATGGCGGTAAGCAAAAGTAGAGCCGAGCCAATTGCGATGAAAGTCGGCGAATTCCAGAAGTGAGACCTTTTGCTCATATTACGGTCGAGCACGGAAATATCTACAGATTCAAGATGATCCAAACTGTCAAGCAACGCGTGCATGTCCGGGAAACGATCTTCCGGTTCACGCTGGAGACAGCGAGCTACAAATGCGGCCAGCTGCGGTGTTACTCCAGCCTGTACTTTGTCAAGTCTCGGGATGGCGCCTTTTAGATGTTGCGCCATGACAGCCAGATTATTATCGCCCGTGTATGGTGGAGCACCGGTCAGTAATTCAAACGCCATTATTCCAAGTGCATAAATATCTGTTCTTTGATCGCCGCGATGACCTTCGATTTGTTCCGGTGCCATATAATCAGGAGTGCCGGCGGCGCTGCTCAAATTTGCATAAGTTACCCGGTGCGCGCCCTTGGTTAAGGCGAGTCCGAAATCCAGTATGACAGGTTGGCCATCCGAAGTAATGAGAATATTTTCCGGTTTGAGATCTCTATGAATGATGCCATGGTCGTGGCAGTGCGCAAGTCCATCGGCTATTTTACGAATTAGCTCAACCGAGTCATTAAGTGAAAGAGGTGCTCTATTCTTGATGAGATCGCGCATTGACTCGCCGTCGATTAGCTCAGTGACAAGATACGGAGTGTTGTTGTATGTCCCCGATCCGCATCCCTTCTGAATCGCCGGATGGTTAAGTGTCCGCATAACCTCCAGTTCCCGCTGGAAACGCTCGTATTGGGCCGGATCGCCGATCGACATGCTGTCCGGAATTTTTAATACCACCTCTTTCCCGCTTAGTAAATCGTAAGCACGGTAGATGTCGCTCATGCCGCCTTTCGCAACGTGTGCGCGTATTTGGAAGTGATCGAACTGATCGCCTATTTGAAGCATCGATTGTCCTGACAAAATAGTTTTTGCAAGTCCCATAATTTTACTTCATATCGAAAGAATATTAATAGCACCTATTAGCCCTGGCGACGTTGTTGCAGTAGATTTGCCGCATAAATTTTGTCGTATAATTCTAATAAAGATTACTATGAAAAACAACCTTCACTCCTCCGGCGGTCGAGAACGGTATCTTCATATTTCAACGAGAATCTCTCCTTCTATTTTGAAAAAGTGGGAAGTTCTCGCTGAAGACCACACTCGTCTTGTTATCTCTCAGCAGTCATTCGTCCCAGGGCTCTCGTCTTTGCCATCAGAGAGGCTGCTGTTCAGGCAGCCTCAGCTCATGGCTTCGAGAATTGAATATTAAATGTCGTAGTAAAGCATGAACTCGTGTGGATGTGGACGCAGCGCTACTTGTTTGACTTCGTTGGTCATCTTGTAGTCGATCCACAATCCAATGAGGTCCTCCGTGAACACATCGCCGCGCAGCAAGAATTCATGGTCAAGCTCGAGGGCTCTAAGAGATTCTTCGAGCGAGCCGGGAGTAGATGGAACATTTTGAAGCTCTTCCGGATCCAAGTCGTAAATATCCTTGTCGAGCGGATCACCGGGATCAATTTTGTTGATAATCCCGTCAAGGCCTGCCATGAGAAGCGCCGGGAAAGCCAGATAAGGATTAGTCGACGGATCGGGAACGCGGAATTCTAATCGTTTCGCCTTAGGGTTTTGTGAATACATGGGTATTCTAACTGCGGCCGATCTATTGCGCTGGCTGTACGCTAAATTGACCGGTGCTTCGAAACCCGGCGCAAGGCGATGGTATGAATTTGTAGTTGGGTTCGTGATTGCGCATAAAGCAGAAGCGTGTTTCAATAACCCGCCGATATAATGCAGCGCCAACTCGCTCAGGTTTGCATAACCGTCTCCATAAAACAACGGCTTTCCACCTTTCCAGAGACTCTGGTGGACGTGCATGCCGGAGCCGTTGTCGCCGAAGAGAGGTTTCGGCATGAATGTCACCGTCTTTCCATATTTAGTGGCGACATTCTTCGCAATGTATTTGTAGGTGATCAGATTGTCGGCCATGCTCAACAACGGAGCGAAGCGCATGTCGATTTCTGTTTGACCTGCGGTGGCAACTTCGTGGTGGTGCACCTCGACGGTTATTCCGACTTTCTCCATCGTCAGGACCATTTCGGATCTTATGTCTTGCAGGCTGTCGATGGGAGCTACGGGAAAATATCCTTCTTTTGTCCTTGGACGGTATCCGAGATTTTGCTTGTCGTTTCGTCCACTGTTCCATACTCCTTCTTCGGAATCTACCTCGTAGAATCCTTTGTTCGTAGTTTGCTCAAACCTGGCATTATCAAAAATGAAGAATTCCGCCTCAGGTCCAAAGTACGCGACATCGGCTACGCCTGTCGATTTGAGATAAGCTTCGGCCTTATGTGCAACATATCGCGGATCACGGCGGTAAGGTTCGCCTGTCACCGGATCCTTTACGTCGCAAACGATGCTGACGGTCTTATGCAATGCAAATGGATCCACGAAATATCTTTTTGCATCGGGTATCAGCACCATATCGCTTTCTTGGATGTGCTGAAAGCCGCGAATACTGGAACCGTCAAATCCAACTCCTTCATCGAAAGAGTTTTCAGTTAGTTCCCTCGGCAGAATTGAAAAATGCTGCCATTGTCCAGGTATGTCTGTGAATTTCAAATCGACGATTTCAATGCCGTTGTCTTTGACAAACTTTAAGAGTTTGTCGATTTCGGTACTGCTCGTTTTTGTAATTGTCTCCATCGTTTTCTCCTGTGGTTGATGGTTTTGTGATATTTATTCGAACTGCTTGTAGCCTCGGAAATCTCTTCGATGCCGGATCTGTTCTGTCCGTGGTCAAGTTCTCGACAAAAATCTTGACAGTCGAGATGAATTTTTTTTTTGACAAAACCGTCAGGCGATTCGTTGTTCGTTCATCTGCCGGTGAGGCGGAACAGTCTCTGCAGCGACCATGGTCGTTTCCCAGCTTCCGTTTCCTTATAAGTTGCCAGATTATTAAGTCGAAGCGCAATTATGGACAAGTTGTCGTCGCTTTCGCGCTCCATCGCTAAGTCGAAGATTCGCTGGCTGAGGCGTTCCACGCTCTTTGACTCTTTAGAGAATCGACCAAATTCTTCGTCCTCGATTACGGACCAGATGCCGTCGGTGCAGAGTATAATAGTATCTCCGTTTTCCACGGGAACTTGGAAAATGTCCGGTTGAACAAAGAGATTTAGCCCAAGGCATTTTTCCAAAATGGAACGTTGACTGTGAGTACGGACCTTTTCCGGTGCCAGTACCCGCATTCTAACTAACTCGCCTACTCGGGTATGGTCATTCGTCAATAATGTTGCCTTGCTGCCTCGGACTAGATACGCACGGCTGTCGCCGACGTGGCCGATATAAATTTTCTTGCCGATTATGTTTGCCGTGGTCAATGTGGTTCCCATGCGGCCTGCGGCCATTCTTTGGGCAGTCTGGTATACACTTAAGTTCGCGTTTTGAATGCTCACGCGGAACTTTTGCAGGGTTGGCACGCCGTTGGCTGCATAGAAAGTCTCGAAGAAAGTTTGAAGCGCCAGAGAACTTGCGACTCCGCCGTGGGCATATCCTCCCATGCCGTCTGCGATACCGTATAGGTGACCTGAAGTTGCCGATAATTTATCGTTTGGGTCACAGAGCCGAACGGCATCCTGGTTGTCTCGGCGCACTTTTCCCACATGACTAAGACTGTGCGACTCTATCTCTACTGCATCAGTTGCCGTCATTGATCTCCCTTGTACAAAATGAAATGGCAAGAGGCCATCGGTCGGATGGTCTCTTGCCTCGACTAATGCTAAAGATTTCAACTACCTACTTCGCATTTATTTGTTGGTTCATGACATTAACAGGAGGTATGATGTGCACACCGCTCCTGCGGCTGTTCCATACTAAATAAAGCACGCTCAGAACTCCCCACCCGCCTGTTATATAGAGGGCAATCTTTGTCGCATCCTGAGATACGCCGGGCGTGCCGAGTCCGATCCAAACGACAGCGACCAGCATTGCGATGTTGCCGAGTAAACCCAAGAAGGGAACTACCGCGTGTCTAATCCCATGGAATTCATTGCGGCCGACAAATGTAACAAATGTAAACATGCAGATGAGTCCATAAAGAATGAACGTCCCGATGTTGGAAGCCAGCGTTATTGCGGTAAGAGCCGTGACATTCAAGACTCCGATAGCGCCGATAACGGCGGCTACTGCTACCAGTATCCATACACCGATATAAGGAGTTGCGAACCTTCCGTGCAAAGCTCCTAGCGGCCCGGGCATTTCCTTGTCCTGTGCCATGGCGAAGCTGATCCGCACGCCTGTATTCATTGCAGCGAGCGTGGTGCCCAAGACTGCAAGCGCAACCGTGATTGCTACGACGATCATCAACATGAATCCGTTTCCTCCCAGCATCGCATCGCCGATAAGGCGGGTGAGGTCGCCTATCGGTGCTCCGGATGCAGCGGCGGCATCCATTCCATAGAGCCTGGATCCATCCGAACCGACATATACCAGCTTTTCACAGATCGCATAGTTCGCTGCAAAGTATTCAAACAAGTAAGCGAATAGACCCTGTATGACCAAGGCAAGAATTACCGCCCGCGGAATATGTTTCTTCGGGTTGATTGCTTCGCCGGCTAATGAAGTCGACGACTCAAATCCGACCAGGATCAGGATGGCAATTGTGGACTGGAATAACATTGCCGAAAAATTGTGTGGAAGCACAACAGAGGGCCCACTTGAGTATGCCCAATTAGTTGCATGGAGCGGATTTGTAACACGGAACATAATTGCCAGAGCGCTGAATCCGATCAGCGAGACCAGCTGAACGACGTTGATCGCTATCGCTACATTTGTTGAGCCGGTTATACCCCGGACTGCTATGAAACCGACAATGACTGCAAAAACAACTGCGACTGTGATCTGCAGAGGGATTGAAAGGTTCATGTTGAAAGAGCCGAAGATGTACGTGACTAGAACCGACATCATAGCTACCATCACTCCCGTGTAGACCCAGTAAAACAGGTGAGCAGCCCAGCCGGTCATGAACTTAGCAATCCGTGCAAAGCGTTGATGGGAAGCTTTCTCTCTGTCAAGGAATCCCTTCTCGGCGAAGTAATAAGATCCACCGGCTCCGGCTTCGGGATAACGCTTGGCGAGTTCTGAGAATGAGAACGCAGTTAGGAAAGCGACGATGAGGGCGGCGAAAATTCCGCTCCACATATCAGTTGCACCGCCGTTATTGGACGCCTGGACCTGGTATGTGATCCACAAAAATGCGCCCGGTGCGATCAGCGCCATTGCATTTACTGTCACGCCCGTCAGGCCGAGCGTCTTCTTCATTGTTGTTTCTGCCATAGCTTCTTCTCCTGTTGTTGATATTATTGTTTGTTAATTAAACTCTGATTCCTTTCATTAGAATGATGTTACTACGCCGACAGTTAGCGTCGGTTGAGATGATCGTATTCCCAGCGCACTCGTGAATGCTTTTCCGTTTACAAAATCATCGCGGCCTTCGATTCGTATGAGAAGAGGGTCGAACGGATGATACTCATATGTCAAAGTGTATTCTTGAAATGTAGCCTTCGGGACTGTGGCCGTGGTATAACCCTCTGGGTCGTAATACACTTCTTCGCGCAGAGCCAAAGCAGACTTTGAGGCAAATGCGCAACGCTCGTATAAGGCGACTCCCTTCCACAGTGCGAGACCAAGCGTAGTTCCGGCCTGACCGTAGTCTGCATTAACTGCCACTTGAAATGCATCGGACAATTGCTGAGTTATGATGAAATCGTATACATCCCTTGCACCATTTTCACTGCCGAGAAATCCCGTGGGCGTGAGGTTCTCATGGCCCCACATGCCGTTGAAGACAAGGTCGGTACTTGAAGTAGGAGAGTAATTCAAGGTTGCACCGATGGAAAGGAACTTGTTATTGTCTATGACGGAATTCCATCCATTTACGATGTGGAGTGCTGCAGTTAAGTTGCTCAACACAGGATATGTGAAGCGGATACCTGTGTGGTAATATGGAATGGCAAATGTAAACAGGTACGACCGGCTGTAGTTCCAGTTGCCTTGTGACACGATCACCTCATTTCCCATATGGGTTACAAACTTTCCAACGTCCACTGTCAGTCCGGCGCCAACGGGGACAACAACCGTACCATAAGCCTGCATCACGTTTGCAAGTGAGGGACTGGGAGTCCCGAATGATGAAGCAGTGTTAACCCAGTCGCTCGTCGTGCCGAAGCCAAGTTCTACTTTGAAGCCGACAGGTTGCGCCTGTTTCTGGACGGTCAAGTCCGCAAGTCCCAAAGTAATTTGATTCTCGTAGATGTCGAAGTTCCTGAGCCCATTTTGGTGGTTCGACGGATCGTTGAAGTTTCTGGTGTAGTAAGCATCGATGAATGCATTCCAGGTTATGGGGCTCGTCGCCGTCGAATCAGCTGCGAGCGAAGATTTTGATATCAGTGCAAGGGCGGCAAGTAGAATGTACAGTCGGTTTCTGTTCATAAGGTTCCTTCGGTTTTTGTTGGGTTTGCTTTTTGGCTCATTTCGTTGATTAAATATTGTTAGGTAAACATGGTCAAAATCAATAAAAGATAAACTTTAATCTCGTAAGAACAATAATAAATAAAGACTTTATCGGCTTTTTGTCAAGTGGCTTTTTCTGGGAAAACAGATTTTTCTTATTTATTTAAGTTTGGATCGATCTTTTTTTGTCTTTTCTTATTTATTTAGCATCTTGGCAGCTCTGTCCTCGTAATTTCTTTAGGGAGAGCACTAGGATGATGCCTTTGGAAAGGCGAATGAATAGATGCTAATTTGCAAAACATATCGTGAAAGGGAATCGCTCTTCGGGAACCCCACCTTTAGGTTGTGTAATCCGATGGGATAAATAATCACTTGACTTCAAATTCCTTATACCCTACATTTGTAGGGTACGGAGAAATGGCCATGAAAAACGAGAATATCTCAGGAGAACAAGGGAAGGCGTTGGAGTTCGTTAAGCGTTTTATGAAGATGAACGGATATGCGCCTTCCTTTCGGGAGATCGGAGAATATCTCGGGGTCTCGGTCGGCACTGTTCAGGATCATATCGATGCGTTGGTAAGGAAGAGATTCTTAAAGAAGGATCCGGATCGCTCCCGTTCACTTCAATTAGTTGAGGAAGAAAACCGCATCCCGATTTACGCCTTTGTCAAAGCAGGTTCACCGGGTGTTGCAGATGAAGAGCCTGTGGATCACCTGACAATTGAGGGAACGCTTGGTCTGAAGTCCGGAGATAGGGGAATGCTGGTGAAAGGCGATAGCATGGTCGACGCCGGTATAACGAACGGCTCAATCGTGTTCTACCGGAAAACGGATTTCGTAAATGAGAATGCCATAGTCATTGCACGTGTCGGCGGCGGTCCGGTCGTCAAGCGCTTCAGCAGATCAGGCGGAAGAATTGTTTTGAAGTCTGAGAACCCAAACTACAAGCCTATAGTTGTCGATAAGAAAGATGACGATTTCGAAATACTCGGAAAAGTCGTAAGCGTCGTGAAGAACTACGAGAAAAATAAACGGAAACAGGTGAATTAAATGCCTGTTCTCTGTACCATCCTTTGGGGAATTTGTTCGGACAATGAATATCACTGCTGAAACACATCTCGACAACCGTACCATGACGACCGAGCTCTCGAACACTATTGGTAAATTTGTGCCGGGCAAGACTGTTCTTCTCTACGGCTCGTCTTTAGTCTATTATACTTCGCTCGTCATCATTAAAGAGATACTGTGCAGGCTTCCGATCGTTGCGGTCGTTGACGGCGCGAACAGATACGATGCCTACGGACTTGCCCGCCTCACAGGAATAGACGGCATGAATCCTATCGATGCATTGAACAGGGTATTCGTGTCGAGGATCTTCACGGCGTTTCAGGCCGATGGAGTGATAATGCGCGGAGTCGAGCCGTTCCTTAATGAATCAAACGCAAGAGTTCTGATAGTTCTCGGTCTCCTTCATACTTTTTATGACGATCAGATTTCAGTAAGAGAAGCTGAAAGGAGCCTTGCGAGAATAAGCGAGAAGTTCGACTCGTTCAAAAAGAGAGGCATATCCATTCTTCTTGCATCGGAGGACCTTACGCCGAGCCAGAAACAGCGGCAGGATTTCCCGCTCAGGTTAAAATCAATGGCGGACGATATCTACGAAGTTAGTTCAGATTCTCCGCCGAATATTGTTTGGAACAAGCGAATGATACCGCTTCTGAGGTAAACACCATGGGACGCACTGCACCGACATTTACACTGCTCACCCAAGAGTATGAATCGAGATGGAGAAAATTCAGGGCGGCACTGAGAAAAGAAGATCAGGATGTATTCGACGAACTCTTTCAAGCCCCGAAGATTCATCTTGCTGCCTGTGCTTACGCGATGAACCCTTTCCCGTTTGAGAATATTCTCATGGCAATGCTCTTAGAAGAACATAAGAAGATCGTTGCGCTTGAAAGAGCAATTAAGGAGATTACGCATGTAGATCAGGAACTGGATAGCAAAGATGCAGACAATACGCGGATGGTTGTTTGATCTTTATCCTTCCGGAAGGGGAATTACGCTCTGGCTGATCGATGAGGCGGGTAAGAAAACGCAAGCCTACACTCCCTTCATTCCGAAGTTTTACATGCACGTCAAGAGGAACGATCGAGCCAAAGTCGAGCGAACGGCGGCGAAGCTGCACTGTCTTGTGTCCAAAGAATGGGTTTACAAAAAGGAAATCTATTCCGGCAAGGATTTGCCCGTTCTCGAAATCCTTGTCCCGGATACATTGAACTTCAAGAAAATAGTCCGCGTCTTCGAATCGGAATTCTCTTATAACGTTTTCAACAATTCGGACCTTACACCGGTACAAATGTTTCTCTTTGAGAACAGGCTATTCCCGCTTGCATTTGGAGAATATTTCCTGGAGGATGACAACAAGCTGGCATCCGTCCGGCTCCTCGACCGCTCTGATACCATCGACTTTGTGCTTCCGCCGCTGAGCGTAATGACGCTGCGCCCGATAAACTCCGAGGTCGCGCCGAAATACCAGGGAATTTTGAATTTAGAAGCCGCTTACGACGGCCGGACTTACGAAATATTGGCCGATACTGCAGAGGATCTCCTTTATCGGATAAATGAACACCTGCGGCGAAGCGATCCCGATATCATCGTCACCAGCTACGGCGATGACATGCTGCTTCCGTGGCTCGTCGGCCTGTCGCAGAAAACGAAAATCCCGATCGAGCTCAACCGCGATAAATCCGCTTCGTACAGGACGACAAATGAATCGACCTACTGGACGTACGGACAGATCGTGCACAGGTCGGGCGCGTTTATGCTCTCAGGAAGATGGCACATAGATGCGGAGAACTCGTTCATCGTCGGCGAGTCGGATTTAGACGGACTGTTCGAACTGTCGCGCATCACGCAGATACCCGCGCAGGAACAGGGACGCGCGACGATCGGGACTGGGTTGTCCTCTATGCAGCTTTCATGGGCGTACCGGAACAATATCTTAATTCCCGCGAAGAAGCAGGAATGGGAAAAATTCAAATCGAGCTGGGAGCTCCTTCTTGCGGACAGGGGCGGGCTCATCTATTTACCTATCATGGGCTACCACGAACAGGTTGCCGAGCTCGACTTCACATCGATGTTCCCGGCGATAATGCAGATACATAATGTCTCGCCTGAGACCGTAAATTGCACTTGCTGCGAGAACGATTCCGTGCCGGAGCTTCATTACACTATCTGCGAGAAGCGGAGCGGAATAATACCGGAGACGATCGGTGAAGTCTTGAGAAGGCGGGCGGAATACAAGAAGAGAGAGAAGAGTGCGGCGGACGAATCGAAGAGAAAAGAATACCACAAGCGGCAGGTCGCATTGAAATGGATGTTGGTGACCACCTTCGGTTATCTTGGTTACAAGAACGCGCGGTTCGGCAAGATAGAAGCGCATGAATCGGTCAACGCGTTTGCGAGAAGAGATTTACTTCGCGCGAAGAAGCTTGCAGAGGACAGGGGCTTCTCGGTCATACACGGAATAGTCGATTGTCTGTTCTTGAAGAAGGAGAGTGCGACCGAACAAGATTACGAACGGCTCTGCGATGTAATCACCGAGGAGATAGGAATCCATATCTCGCTCGAAGGAATCTATAAATGGATACTCTTTCCCGCTTCGAGGACGAGTCCGGAGATTCCGACCGCAAACAGGTATATCGGCGCATACACGGACGGCGAGATAAAGGTCCGCGGCCTTGATGTAAGACGCGGGGACATACCGCTCTTTGTGAGAAAAGTGCAGGGCGAAGTGATAGAATTAATGTCGAAAGCGTCGGGGATCGATGAGCTCAAGACTCTTTTTCCCGCGATCATGGAGATAGTGAAGGCACATCTCGAAGTTCTGCAGAGCGGCAGGGTTCCGCCGATCGAACTCGTAGTTCGCCGCACGATTTCAAAAGAAGCGGACGAGTACGAGAACAGGAGCATGCAGGCCATCGTGGCACAGACGATGAAGGAAGCGGGTGTACCGTTGAAACCGGGTGAGACGGCGGAATATATAATCATCGACGCGACGGGAAAGAAAAACCCTGAAAAGGCAAAGCCCTTCGTCCTCTACCGGTCGGAAGACGGATACGATGTCGATAAATATACCGAGCTTACGTTGAAATCTATAGAAGTTCTCCTTGAGCCGCTCGGATATACGCGCGAAGAAATATCGTCATTCGCGCAACCAT